>JBJFCM010000176.1:0-7887 GCA_051888955.1 Lachnospiraceae bacterium
TTCCCTATAGTCGACGCCTCCCTCCCCGGAAGCAATATCCACTATCAGCACATCCTGCCTTGTTTTTTCCAGAAGTCCTCCATCCAATATCACCTTGGGTATGGTATTAAAAATATATTCATACCGTTGTATCCTGCCCGAAAGTTCTGAAAGCTCCAGGGTATCGAACCCATGCGCTCCCGCCCAGGCAAGCTCCACCTCTTCACAGCTTGCGGCAGTCACCTTTGCAGACATTCCCTTCAGCTTATCACACAGCACCCTGCCACATCTGCCGTATCCCAGTACCAGACATTCGCTTCCATGCAGATTGGTTTCTTGCCCCTTTATCGCCTCCGCAATGGTTCCCTCTGCTGTAGCTATCGCGTTGTATACTGCAACCGTTTCCTCCTTCATAAAATCAAAGCAGAAAATCCCCCGCTCCTTACATTTCTTCTCAAAGGCTTTACTGAGCATGCCGCCGAAAAAAAACTGTCCCGGCTGTAAGCTCTGCAACGCTTTTTCTTCCTCTGAAAAGGGGATGCCTCCTGCAACAGCCCGGGCGCTTTGCAAAACCCCATCAGGGCCCCATCCATCCGCAAAATATTCCACGGTCAGCCCCTGCTCTGAGAGTACTTGTGCCATACAGGCCGTACGCCTTTCTTTTCCGATTACCACAACATCTAACTTTTTCATAACCAAATTCTCCCTCCTGGGTTTATGCTATGAAAAAAGGCACCGACGGTGCCTGTCAACAGACTTGTCGGTGCCATGACTTCTCGCTATGCCAAAGGCGAGGCCACAAACATACTCTATCTACTTCTTTCGCTCCATACGGGAATAAATACAACCACAGTAGTCCTGGCGGTACAAGCCGTACTCATGGGAGAGTTCGATGGACTGCTTGTAGCCTTCCTTCTTTTTGAAATCAGAGGGAAGCCACTGAATACCCAGCTCCTCCTGCAGTGCAAAACCGATTTCATTGAGCTTTGCCGCATTCTTTAAGGGACTGATTGTAAGTGTGGTGCCAAAATAGGTAAAACCGCCAGATACCGCCTTTTCCGCGGTCTTTCTAAGGCGCAGCTCATAGCATAAAAAGCAGCGCTCCCCGCCCTCCGGGCAGTCCTTATAATCTCTTGCCATGTCAAAAAATACGGCAGGCTCATAGTCCCCTTCTACGATTTCAATCGGGTAACCGGGCGGCAGCGAAGTCCCGTCATTATAGATGCCAATCAGCCGTTTCTGCTCCTCTACCCGCTTCCAATACTCCTCCTGCTCGGAAATATTAGGATTATAATAAAATACCGTAATCTTAAAATATTCCCGCAGGTACTTCAACACATAGCTGGAACAGGGCGCACAGCAGCTATGCAGGAAAAGCGTGGGAACATCCCCGTTCTGTACATCCTTATCCCGTTCTTCTGCTATCTTTGCCAATATTTTTTCCAGTTCCTTCTGATAATTTGGTATGTTCACTATCTTACCTTCATTCTACAGCTCCTCCACCTTAATGAAAGGCTGAAAATCCTCCGTATCCGATCCCAGGAAACCACCGAACTGCTCTATCAGGCTTTGCAGTATCCTCTGTACCGCTTTTTTATCCGCGGTCTCATAATCGCAGGCATAGACCTGCTGTACCTTAAACTCTGCAAGCAGCTTTGTATCCTCCGCTCCACTTAGATCCTGCATCATATCCTCAAGAGTCAGTGTCCCGTTTTCCAGGGTGATTTCCAGAATATTGACCTCCGTCCAGATTTCAATCGCCTCTTTAGGCAAGAAAGGCAGAGCCTGTACAAGCTGCTTTACCTCTGCCCTAACCGGAAGCAGGTAAAGGCAGGACTGAAACTCCCTTACCGGCTTTGCCGGTTGTTTGTTCTTTCCTTTATCTGACATGATATTCTCCGTTCGTTACAGTGATGCCACATCCACCAGGGTCAGTTCGCCCCCTGCATTCTCCATGCTGGTGACAAGCGCCCTTGCCGTATCCATGGCGGTGATACAGTACACACCGGTTTCGATGGATGTACGGCGGATTAAGAAGCCATCCCTGCTCTTATCGCGTCCCTGGGTAGGGGTATCGATAACAAGGTCGATCTTGTGTCCTAAAATCAGGTCCATTACTGTAGGAGACTCCTGGGAAATCTTGTTGACCTTACGAGCCTTGACACCGGCTTCGTTCAAAGCGGCAGCGGTGCTCCTGGTGGCATAAATCGTATAGCCCAGCTTTTCAAAACGGCGGCCGATTTCAATAGCCTCCCCCTTGTCCGCATCCTTTACCGTGATAATCATCTGCTTATGCTTCGGCAACTGTACGCCTGCACCTAAGAATGCCTTATACAGCGCTTCGTTAAAGTCCTTGGCAATACCCAGACACTCACCGGTGGATTTCATTTCCGGTCCTAAGCTGATTTCAGCGCCGCGAATCTTCTCAAAGGAGAATACCGGCATCTTGATGGCAAAGTAATCTGCCTCAGGCTGCAGACCGGGTTCATAGCCCAGCTCCCTAATGGTCTTGCCGATAATGACCTCTGTAGCAAGATCTACGATAGGAATGCCCGTCACCTTGCTGATATAAGGTACGGTACGGGAGGAACGGGGATTTACCTCAATTACATATACATCCTCACCGATGGCAATAAACTGGATATTAATTAAGCCCTTAACATGCAGTGCCTTAGCCAGCCTGCGGGTATATTCCGCTATCTTTTCCTTTACTACCTTATCAATGGTCGGTGCCGGATATACGGAAATGGAGTCGCCGGAGTGGATACCGGTTCTCTCGATATGCTCCATAATACCGGGTATCAGGATATCGGTACCGTCACAGACAGCATCTACCTCGATTTCCTTGCCCTGTAAATATTTATCTACCAAAATCGGATGGTCCTGTGCAATCCTGTTGATGATTTCCATGAACTCTTCGATTTCCTGGTCATTGGTGGCAATCTGCATACCTTGACCGCCTAACACGTAGGAAGGACGAACCAGTACGGGATAGCCCAGACGATTGGCAACTGCTTTGGCTTCCTCAGCGGTAAATACGGTACCACCTGCTGCACGGGGAATCTCCGTCTGCTGTAAAATCTCATCGAACAGTTCTCTGTCCTCTGCAGCGTCCACGTCCTCTGCCTTGGTTCCTAAGATGGGTACTCCCATCTTCATCAGGCTTTCCGTCAGCTTGATAGCAGTCTGTCCACCGAACTGTACGACTGCCCCGTCCGGCTTCTCGATATTAACAATATTCTCCACATCCTCCGGTGTCAGCGGCTCAAAATACAGCTTATCTGCAATATCAAAGTCCGTACTTACCGTTTCCGGGTTGTTGTTGATAATGATAGTCTCATATCCTGCTCTGGAAAATGCCCATGTAGCATGCACCGAGCAGTAATCAAATTCGATACCCTGTCCGATACGGATAGGACCGGAACCCAATACCAGTACCTTCTTTTTCCCCTGAGTAGGCGCTGCTTCACACTCCCCGCCAAAGGTGGAATAATAATATGGTGTGCTGGCAGCAAACTCAGCTGCACAGGTATCTACAATCTTGAATACGGCGGTAATGCCGTTGTCATAACGCATCTTCTTGATATCAGCCTCTGCCATGCCGGTCAGCCTGCTGATGACATTGTCCGGGAACTCAATTCTCTTGGCTTCCTTTAAAAGCTCCGGTGTCAGAGGTCCCTTCTTCAAGGCATCCTCCATCTCCACGATGATAGCCAGCTTGTCAATGAACCACTCATCAATCATGGTGATTTCATGGATTTCCTCGTAGCTGATACCCTTTCTTAAGGCTTCTGCAATGACCCAGATTCTCTGGTCATCCACAATCTTTAAACGGTCTCTCAGCTCATCGGCAGACAAGGCGGAGAAATCGTAGCTTAAAAGGCAGTCCACATGCTGTTCCAGGGAACGGATAGCCTTCATCAGAGCGCCTTCAAAATTGGTGCAGATACTCATGACCTCACCGGTAGCCTTCATCTGGGTCGTCAGAGTCCTCTTTGCGGTAATGAATTTATCAAAAGGCAGTCTGGGCATCTTGACTACGCAATAGTCCAGTGCCGGTTCAAAGCTGGCATAAGTCTTGCCCGTGATGGCATTTTTGATTTCATCCAGGGTATAGCCCAGTGCAATCTTGGCTGCTACCTTGGCAATGGGATAACCGGTCGCCTTACTAGCCAGCGCAGAAGAACGGCTTACTCTGGGGTTTACCTCGATTACACAGTATTCAAAGCTGGTAGGATGCAGGGCAAACTGTACGTTACAGCCGCCTGTGATACCCAGCTCGTTGATAATATTGAGAGCGGAGCTTCTAAGCATCTGATATTCCTTATCACTCAGCGTCTGGGAAGGTGCCACTACAATACTGTCACCGGTGTGCACACCTACCGGATCGATATTTTCCATGTTACATACGGTAATGCAGTTGCCCATGCTGTCACGCATTACCTCGTACTCGATTTCCTTCCAGCCGGCAATACAGCGCTCTACCAGCACCTGTCCCACGCGGGAAAGCCTGAGTCCGTTTTCCAGAATTTCTTCCAGCTCAGTCTGGTTGTGAGCAATACCGCCGCCGGAACCGCCCAGGGTATAAGCGGGGCGCAGTACCACGGGATATCCAATCTGATTGGTAAAAGCAATACCATCTTCTATATTTTCCACTACCTTGGAGGCTGCACAGGGCTCACCGATACGCTCCATCAGGTCTTTGAACTCCTGACGGCCTTCCGCATTGCGGATAGTAGCTGCGGTGGTGCCGAGAAGCTTCACATTGTGGCTTGCAAGAAAGCCTGACTCCTCCAGCTCCATACCCAGGTTAAGTCCGGCCTGGCCGCCCAGGGTAGGCAGGATAGAATCGGGCTTCTCCTTTTCAATAATCTGTTCCAATACCTTTATGGTAAGCGGCTCGATATAAACCTTGTCCGCAATATCCTTATCCGTCATGATGGTAGCCGGATTGGAATTAACCAGAATAACTTCAACCCCCTCTTCCTTCAGGGAGCGACATGCCTGGGTACCTGCATAGTCAAACTCTGCTGCCTGTCCGATTACGATGGGACCGGAGCCTATCACCATTACTCTTTTTACGTTTGGATTCTTAGGCATTGATATTTCCCTCCTTCATCATCTTAATGAACCTGTCAAACAGATAACCGGAGTCCTGGGGGCCGGGACATGCTTCCGGATGATACTGCACCGTAAAGATATTCTTGCCGGTGTAGGCAAGCCCTTCATTGGTACCGTCATTGACATTGATAAAGGCCGGTACTGCCACCTTAGGGTCCAGCTTGTCCATATCCACTACATAACCGTGGTTCTGTGAGGAAATATAGACCCTTCCGGTTGCCAGATCCTTCACCGGATGATTGCCGCCTCTGTGCCCGTATTTTAATTTATAGGTATCGGCTCCCGTTGCCAGTGCCATAAGCTGATGGCCTAAGCAGATGGCAAAAATAGGGATGTCCGTATCATACAGCTTTTTAATCTCTGCAATAATGGAGGTGCACTCCTTCGGGTCTCCGGGGCCGTTGCTGAGCATAATGCCGTCCGGGGCGTCCGCAATGATCTCTTCCGCCTTCGTCAGAGCAGGATAAACCGTTACCTCGCAGCCGCGCTGTGCCAGGGAATGGGCGATATTGGCCTTGGCTCCCAAATCTAAGAGCGCTACCTTCAGTCCGGTACCATTCAGTTCACGCACCATGGACGGGCGCATCTCCCTCTTGCCGGCTGCATAGGCTTCCTTATCAAAAATGGCTGAACCGGAAATCGGTCCGTTTTCTTCCAGTGCCCTGCTGGGAGCGATGGTATATTTTTCCGGGCAGGTGACCTTTTCTACCACCTTGCCGGTAGTGTAGGCCTTAAGCTTCGGAATAATCTCGTCTAAATTATAGTTTTCATTGGTAGTAATCATACCGTTCATGGTACCCTTTTCCCGAAGGATCTTGGTCAGGGCTCTGGTATCGATGCCGGCGATTCCCGGTACTCCGTTCTCTTCCAGAAACTGCTGGATACTGCAGTCACTTCTGAAATTACTCGGCATCCTGGATAATTCTCTTACGATAAACCCATCCGGCCAAGGCTGTCTGGACTCCATGTCCTCTCTGCACACCCCGTAGTTGCCGATAAGGGGATAGGTCATACAAACTGCCTGTCCCGCATAGGATGGATCTGTCAACACTTCCAGATAACCTGCCATAGAGGTGTTGAAAACAATTTCACTTATAACATCTTTGTCGGCACCGATATGTGTTCCTTCGAACACAGTGCCATCTTCCAATAATAAAAATGCTTTCATCCTTACTCCTATCTGCACGTCTTTTACATGCTTTTTGTAACTCTTCCACTTAGACGAGCGTTATTTTTCCTATTTCTGCATAATCGGTTTATTATAGCATAAAAAAACAAGCCATTCAACTAGCTTATTCCAAATTTCCCTCTGCAAAAAGTAACAGAATTTTGTTTCTTCTTTTTCATGTTTGTTGGACAAAATGCTACCCAACAGATATAATAACTTATTGACAGTAAGATTGTAAAGGAGATTTTGCCATGACCGAGAAAATATACGACGCAGATACACATGCACTGGCTTTTACCGCTACCGTCCTCTCCTGTAGAAAGGAAGAAACAACAGGACACTATGCCGTTATCTTAGACAGAACCGCCTTTTTCCCGGAAGAAGGGGGGCAGGGCCCTGATAAAGGTACTTTGAACGACCAACCGATACTGCATGTTTCCATTGATAAAGAAAATACCATTACCCATATCCTGCCCTGTCCCTTTCCGGAGGGCAGCAGGGTAACAGGGTATGTAGACTGGGCACAACGTTTTGATTATATGCAACAGCATACCGGTGAACACATTCTCTCCGGACTGGTACACCGCCATTTTGGTTACAACAATGTGGGCTTCCATCTGGGAACCGAAGCCACCACGTTAGACTTTGACGGTCCGCTCTCCTTAGAAGATATCCGTAAAATGGAAGAACTGGCAAATCAGGCAGTCATTGCAGATATCCCGGTAAATATCAGCTTCCCCTCCAAAGAAGAGCTGGCCAATCTACATTATCGCAGCAAAATAGAGCTGGCAGGAAGCGTCCGTATCGTAGAAATTCCCGGCATAGATGTCTGCGCCTGCTGTGCGCCCCATGTAGAACATACCGGCCAGATCGGACTGATTAAGGTAGTCGACTTGATGAGTCACAGAGGCGGTGTCAGAGTGACCATTCTCTGTGGAAACCGCGCCCTGTCAGACTATACGAAAAAGCAGGACACCGTATCTGCTCTTTCCGCACAGCTTTCTGCCAAGCCGGAGTTATTAACGGATGCGGTTATCCGTCTGCAGGAGGAATCTGCAAAGCGCCAGGAGCGCATCAACGAATTGCAGGCAAAGCTCTTAGATTGCCGGCTGGCCGCACTGCCTTCTCCTTCTGAAAAGGTCCATGCCCTTCTCTTTGAAGAGCCCATGGATACTAAAGCTATCCGCAATGCCGTCAATAAGCTTTCTACTGTTTATCCGGGCTACAGCGCCATCTTTACCGGCAATGATACAGAGGGTTACCAGTTTATTTTAGGAAGTGAAAAAGCAGACTGTAACCAGGCAGCAAAACTCCTTCGTGAAAGGCTTCAGGCCAAATGCGGTGGTTCTGCCCTCATGATACAGGGCAGCGTCAATTCCACAAAAGAACAGCTTACTGCCCTGTTTGAAAATATTCCCGCAGTTTAACAGGACCCTCCAACAGTTCACGCCCCACATACATGCTCCCATCCGCCCTGGTAAGGACGCACCACTTGACAAGACTGATATATCCCCGCTCGATTTCCAACGCTGTAATACAGCGGGGATGTACACAGCTTCCATCGCCGTTTTGTCTTTACTGTAATGTATTCAGAATTTTATGGATGTCTACAGATATTC
>JBJFCM010000177.1:0-7759 GCA_051888955.1 Lachnospiraceae bacterium
ACAGCTTCCGTGCTCTTTACAAGACCAAGTTCTTAGGTCTGCCGTTGGATGTATATCTGATGCTGGTGATTGTGATAGCCACATGGCTGGTTTTGAATAAAACCCATTTCGGGCGCGACGTGCTTGCAATCGGAGGAAATAAGGAGTGTGCAAGACTTTCCGGTATCAAAGCAGGTCTTGTGCAGACACTTTGCTTCACCATCATGGGTGCTATCTTCGCAATCGCAGCGCTGGATATGATGGCACAGCAGAATACCACCTCCGCCACTACCGGTCCCGGTACGGAAATCACCTGTCTGACGGCGGCTATCATCGGCGGAATCAGCATGATGGGTGGAAAAGGTAACGTAATGGGAATGGTTGCAGGTATCTTTGTTATGCAGATGATTTCGACAGGTATGATGCTTGCCGGCTGGGGAAGCTATACACAGTATATTGCAAAAGGAGTGATCCTTCTGCTTGCCATTGCATTTGATGCTTTAAAATCCAGACCCAAACCGGTAGTTCGCGTTCATGTTAAGAAAAAAGAAGAGGCTGAAGCTTAAAAGGAGAATACTATGATGAATTTTAATGGAATGCCACCAATGGGAGGAAAACCGCAGGGAGGACCGCCACCCGGATTTGTACCGCCGATGGCGGACATCAGCTGGGTAAAAAGAAAGTACCTGGATGTAGCGTATGCAGAAGAAAGTAAGGCACAGATTCTGGATATCTATTTACCTGACAAAGGGGAGGGGCCGTTTCCGGTGCTCATCCATATACATGGAGGCGGCTTTGCCTTAGGAGATAAAAGAGATGACCATATGGATGCCTACTTAAAGGCGTTGCACCGGGGCATGGCAGCGGTTTCCATCGAATACAGGCTGAGCGGCGAGGCTGCTTTTCCGGCAGCCGTGCTGGATGTAAGAGCTGCAATTCGCTTTTTGAAAGAGCATGCAGAGGAATACAAGCTGGATGCAGATAAATTCGTAGTAATCGGCGGTTCGGCAGGAGGAAACCTGGCGGCAATGCTCGCCATGAATGTAGAAAACGGTGCATTTACCGGGGAAGAAGGAAAAGTGTTCCGCGCACAGCCTTTTGTAGCTCTTGGCATCGATCAGTTTGGACCAATGAACTTTAAAACGATGGATGCGCAGGCAAGAGCCAATGGCATCAGTCATGCTGACCATGATGAGCCGTTTTCACCGGAGTCCAAGTATCTGGGTGTTGCAATACCGGATGCGCCGGACGAATTGATTGCAAAGGCAAATCCGGCGACCTATGCCGGTAACAACATGGCGGATATGCTGGTACAGCATGGCACGGCGGACGTGCTGGTACCATATGAGCAGTCGGTAGAATTTGTGGAAGCGCTTCGTGCGAAGGTGGGAGAAGAACGGATTACATTTATTCCCATAGAAGGTGCCAATCATGAAGACAAGAAGTTCTTCGCAGAGGACAACATGAAGCTGGTATTTGATTACATCGACCGTAAACTGGGAATTTAGGAAAGGAGTAACAGCATGAAAAGAAAAATAATCAGCGTCCTTATGGTGGCGGCTATGGCGTTATCGCTTCTTTCAGGATGCGGCGATAAGACGCCTGAGGCCGGGGAAGAGACTGTAGATGTGCCCGAGACAGAAGCGGCTTCTGATATTTCGGCAGTGGCGGGAACCTACTCCTTTGAAGAAAGTGCCATGGGAGGTGCCTTTACGGTTCCCTGGACACTGGTCTTGAAGGAAGACGGGACCTATACACTTACGGAAGAAAACCCTTTTATGGGTGTGCTGGAACACAAGGGAACCTATACCTATGACGGCGAAATTGTTACTACAGGGCCTTTTGAGGAAGGTGACTCTGCCCAGGCAGAATTTTTAAATGAAGATTTCAGCTGTGAGTGGACTGTGGATATGGAAAACAGTACCTGCGTGCCTCTTAATATGGGTGAAGCATCAGAAGGCGGAATGCCGGAGGGCGGCATACCGGGTGGCGGAATACCTGAGGGTGGAATACCAAACGGTGAAATACCGAACGGCGGCGCTGCATCCGGAGAGGCAACATATTCTGCAGTTGCGTATGCGTCCACATCAGCAGCTCAGATATGTGATATTTATCTCCCGGAGGGAGAGGGACCATTCCCCACAATCATTGTATTCCATGGCGGCGGATTTATGTTCGGTGACCAGGGAATGGATATTATTAAGCCAATTATCAGCGCTGGCGTCGCAAACGGCTATGCGGTTGTAAGCGCAGACTATCGTAAGTCCAGTGAAGCAGTGTTCCCGGCGGCGGTGGCAGATGCTAAGGCAGTAGTCAGATTTGTGAAGGCAAATGCGGCAGAATATGGATTTGATGCGGAACATATCGCGGTATGGGGAGAATCTGCCGGTGCCTATCTGGCTCTTATGACAGCGCTTACGCCTAATGTAGCAGAGCTTAATGGGGATGTGGCGGATTATGAGGAGCAGGATTCATCCGTTACTGCGCTGGTATCCTTCTATGCACCGGTAGAATTTTATACCATGGATGATGAATTTGCCGGGCTTGGAGTGGAAGGAGAAGCACATAATACAGGTTCTTTTGAGTGTAAGTTTATTGGCGTAGACGACTTAAAGGCGGATGAAGCCACAACCAATAAGACCTGGTGGAGTACCTACAGTGAACAGGTTCCGGCTGATTTGGTAGCATGGATTCAGGCAGGAACAGGGGACACCAGAGTGCCTTTCACACAGTCGGAAAACCTGGCCAATGGAATTCAGCCACTTATAAAGGATGTACAGTATAGCACAATCGAAGGGGCCAACCATGAAGACAATGCCTTTTACACGGAAGAAAATCTTGCAGGGGTGTTCGCTTTTCTGGATGGCGTAATGAAATAGTATGGATAAAAAAAGACTTGTGATAGGTGTCAGTGGAGCTTCCGGAGCTCCACTGGCAATTGAATTATTGCAGCAATTAAAAAAGAAAGAGGATGTGGAAACGCATCTGGTCATGTCCTATGGGGCAGAACTTACGATTGCACAGGAAAGTGAGTATACGCCGGAGGAAGTTAAGCAGCTGGCTGACGTGTCCTACGATAATCGGGAGGTTGGTGCCGCCATTGCAAGCGGAAGCTTTCGAACGATGGGAATGATCGTCATTCCTTGCAGTATGAAAACAGCAGCCGGAATTGTCAGCGGTTATAGTGATAACTTATTACTCCGGGCTGCAGATGTGACATTGAAGGAAGGACGAAGGCTGATTTTGGTGCCCAGGGAATGCCCGCTTGGAACCATTCACCTGCGCAACTTGTATGAACTGAGTCAGTTAGGGGCGATAATCATACCGCCGATGCTCAGCTACTACAATCATCCCGGGACGGTGGAGGATTGTACAAGGCATATTGTAGGAAAAGTGTTGGACAGGATGGGCATGGAAGGAGAAGGCTTTCGCAGATGGAACGGAATGGATGGGTAAGCAGTATGGAAAAACGTGTTGTATGTGAGAAGGTGATTTTTCAAAAAAAAATTCATGCTGAAATGGTATGCCTACAAGAAGGAATTTCAGTTCTGATCTATGGCGGTGATAAGCCGCATATTGGTGCCATCAGTATTGCAGGACCGGATGGAAAGTTAAGTTCCACTGTTTTTCCGAAGCATAAGGATCATTACATCAGTGATGTCTGGGCAGGAGAACTGTATGCCCGCTATAGGTGTCCGGTAGTAGTGAGTGCAGGTATCCATTTTGATGATATTACAGAAGACGAAATTCAAGAAATTGAAGCTTTATCACAGAGCATGCTGATGGAAGTATGCAGAAAAACAGAGGAAAAGGATGGGAGGGAGTAGGATGTTAGATTTGAAAATCCGCCCGTTTTATCTGAACGAAGAACAGGAAAAATGGGTTTACGATACATTACATAAATTGACGACAGAAGAAAAAGCGGGACAACTGTTCTGCGTTATGGGAGGGGATTATACCCCGGAGGTCTTAAAGGAGCTTGTGGCAAAGAGCAGGGTGGGAGGAATTTTGTTTCGACCTGCACCCGCTGAGGAAATCCGCGCAAATTACAAGTCCTTAGACGAGGTCGCAGCAATACCGCTGTTAAAGGCTGCAAATCTGGAGGAAGGCGGTTCGGGAGGCTTCTCAGAGGGTACTCTTTTCGGATGGCCTATGACGGTCGCAGCGACCGATGATGAGACGATGGTAGAGAAATTTGCAAAGGTCTGCGCGCTGGAGGGAGAAAGTGTAGGAATCAACTGGACGTTCTCACCGGTCTGTGATCTTGATTTGAACTTCCGTAATCCCATCACCAATGTGCGTACTTTTGGAAGTGACAGAGAAAGAGTACTGAAAGATACAGAAATCTATGTAAAAACAGTGCAGCAGTGCGGCATGGCTGCATGCGCCAAGCACTTTCCGGGCGATGGTGTGGACTATCGTGACCAGCATCTTCATCCCACCTACAACAGCTTATCTGCACAGGACTGGTATGGCTCCTACGGTGCAATCTATCAGAACCTGATTGCACATGATCTGCTCAGTATTATGGCAGGCCATATCGTGCAACCCAATGTGGCTATGGATATCAACCCCGAATTGACTTTGGAGGAATGTCTGCCGGCCTCCATGAGCAGGGAGCTGTTGACCGGTGTACTGAGAAAAAAGTTCGGTTTTCATGGCGTGATTACAACGGACGCAACAATTATGGGTGGCTATTGCATGGCAATGGAACGCCGCAAGGCAATTCCTGCCTCCATTATGGCCGGCTGCGATATGCTGGTGTTCAATACCGATTTGGAAGAGGATTACGGATATGTATTGGAAGGGCTGAGAAACGGTCTATTGACGGAGGAACGGCTGGATGAAGCGGTTACCCGTATCCTGGCTCTGAAAGCAAAGGTATGTGCCATGGAAAAATCGGGGGAAGAAATTCCAGCGAAGAAATGGCAGGAAGAATGCGCCCAAAAGGCTGTTACCTTAGTGAAAAATTTATCCCCGCAGGTACTTCCTGTTACAAAGGATAAATATGAAAGCATACGCCTGATCATTCTGGGCAAGGACGATATTTTGGATGGAAGCATTACTGCACTGGCAAAGGCGGCCTTTGAGGAATACGGGTATCCGGTAGAAGTGTATGAGCCATATGCGGATGAGCTTCACGGAACCGGAAAATTAAGCAGAAAGCGTCTGACCGTATACTTTGCCAATTATGAACAGGCCAGCAATCAGACGACGGTTCGTATCGACTGGTGTAAAAAGCACGCACTGGATGGCCCCAGATTTTTGAATGAAGAAGACTGCATATTTGTTTCACTGGCCAATCCTTATCTGTTACAGGATGTGCCCCGTATCAAAACTTATATCAATGCATATACGGCGACAGGCGCTGCTATTCGTGCTGTGGTAAGCAAGCTTATGGGAGAGAGCAGCTTTACCGGTGTAAGTCCGGTGGATCCGTTCTGCGGACTTATTGATACCAGATTGTAGAAGGAGTACATGGTATGAGAGCAATTATTTTTGATTTGGACGGCGTCATTTGTTTTACGGATAAGTATCATTACCAGGCCTGGAAGCAGATGGCAGATCGAATCGGTGTGTATTTTGATGAGACAATCAACAACCGACTAAGAGGTGTGAGCCGCATGGACAGCCTGGATATTATCCTGGAGAGGGCCGGGCGGGGTTACTCGGAAGAGGAAAAGGCAGAACTGGCGGCAGAAAAGAACGATACTTACGTCAAGCTTTTGAGTCAGATGTCACCGGAGGATTTGTCGGATGAAGTGCGGACGACATTATTAAAGCTCCGGGAAAAAGGCTATAAGCTGGCAATCGGCTCCAGCAGTAAAAATACAAAGCACATTTTAAAGCAGATTGGATTGGGCGATTTTTTTGATGCTGTCAGCGATGGAACCAATATTATCAATTCAAAACCACACCCGGAAGTCTTTTTGAAGGCGGCTGGGATGCTGGGAGAAAAGCCGCAGGATTGTCTGGTGGTGGAGGATGCTATGGCAGGAATTGAAGCAGCGTGCAGAGGCGGCTTCCCAAGCGCCGGAATCGGCGAGGCGGCAGCCCACCGTCAGGTGACCTATCCGATGAAAAGGTTTTCGAATCTTTTACAGATTGTGAATGCAGGGAATGATTTACGCAGTGCGCTTGCACTGTTAAGAAGTATGAAAGAGCAGCTTGTGGAAACGGATGTGGAAGTAGATCCGGCTGCTGAACTATCCGGGGTCTATCGTCATGTGGGTGCAGGCGGAACTGTTATGAGACCGACAAAAAGCGGTGGGCCTGCTATGATTTTTAATAAAATCAAAGGTTTTGAGGATGCGCGGGTAGCCATTGGTGTGGTGGGAAGCAGAAAAAGAGTGGCTGCCATGTTTGGATGCAGGGCGGATGAACTGGGAAAGCTTCTCTGTAAATGCGCCCAAAATCCAATCCAGCCCGTTATAACAGAGGAAAAGGCGCTCTGTCAGCAGGTTGTGCATCTTGCAACAGATCCGGATTTTGATCTGTTTAAGCTGGTTCCGGCACCGACGAACACGCCGGTGGATGCCGGTCCCTATATTACGCTGGGAATGTGCTATGCTACCCATCCCGACACAGGCCTGTCCGATGTAACCATCCATCGAATGTGTATTCAGAGCAGGGATGAGTTATCCATCTTCCTGCAGCCGGGTTCCCGGCACATCGGAGCAATGGCGGAACGGGCAACAGAGTTGGGACACCCGCTTCCGATTTCCATCAGTATCGGTGTGGATCCTGCCATAGAGGTAACTTCCTGCTTTGAGCCGCCGACAACGCCATTGGGCTTTAATGAGCTGTCTATTGCCGGTGCGCTTCGTGGAGAACCGGTAAAGCTTCATAAATGTGTCAGCATTGATGAATGTTGCATTGCCAATGCAGAATATGTGATTGAGGGAGAGATCCAGCCGGGCATCAAGGTCGTAGAAGACCAGAATTCCCACACGGGATATGCAATGCCGGAGTTCCCGGGATACAATGGGGCGGCTTCCCATGAGTGCTGGTTAATCAAGGTGAAGGCAGTTACCCATAGAGAGCATCCGATTATGCAGACCTGTATCGGGCCAAGTGAGGAGCATGTCAACATGGCCGGCATTCCAACGGAAGCCAGTATTTACGGAATGATTGAAAAGGCACTGCCGGGAAAAGTGGTAAATGTGTATGCACATCCTTCAGGCGGCGGAAAGTATATGGCAGTGCTCCAATGCAGAAAGACGGTACATACGGACGAGGGAAAACAGCGCCAGGCCGCGCTGTTGGCATTCTCCGCGTTCCCCGAATTAAAGCATGTTATTCTGGTAGATGAGGATGTGGATATTTTCGATACCAATGATGTGTTGTGGGCAATGAATACCAGATTTCAGGGAGACCGTGATATTATTACGATTCCGGGAGTACGGTGCCATCCCCTGGATCCCAGTTCTTCCCCGGATTATGCGGAAAGCATCCGGGATCGCGGAATTTCCTGTAAAACGATTTTCGATTGCACGGTTCCGTTTGAATTGAAGGACCACTTCGTACGTGCGCAGTTCATGGAAGTGGATCCTGTCAAGTGGGGAAAACTGGATGACTGATCAGATTAATTACTTAAGAGAGTTTGGAGGTAGAAAATTGAACGAGGAAATCACCATAACCAATAAGACAATGGAACTGTCCGATTGTAAAAATGCATGGACTTTTGACGAAAAGTACAGATGCTGGTGTCTGGAGGATATTCTCTATACACCAAAAGCAACCACACCCAAGTTTCAAAGACTGAGCATTTTTGTGCCGG
>JBJFCM010000178.1:0-7751 GCA_051888955.1 Lachnospiraceae bacterium
CGCTTCCCACAATAGAAGGCCACTTGGCCACTATTTCCTTCACATCCTCCGGAATAGCTTTCGGTAGTTCCGGTCTGGGCTTCCGCACAGGCGCTCCGGCACCGGGCGCAATCCCTGCCCCAAGTGTCCCTAAGTCCACTCCCTCCGGCAGGATAGCCGCATTTTCCACCTTGTCCTCTACCTGTCTGATACGGTCCAGGATGGCATCCTGAGACGTCTCCATCGCCGGACGGCAGACCTTGATCAACGCCATCTCTATCAGAATGCGCTTCTGTGCAGCATACCGAATTTGTCCTGAGAGTTCGGAAAAAATACGAATATACCGCATGATGGTATCCAAATCCGCCATCCCTGCCTCTTCCTTCAAGCGCGCCAGATTCTCCGTAGAGGCATCAATCACATCCTCAATATTGTCAGTGGCTCCCGCCAGCATCAGGTTCCGCAGATACCAGGTGAAATCCGTAATAAACTGGGTAAGCTCACGCCCCTGCATCACAATTTCTTCCAAAATATTGATACAGCCCAGCACATCCGCTTTTAAGATGCACCGAAACAACCGGCTGAAGACCTCAGTATCCACAGCACCCAGCACGTCAAGTACCTTGTCATAGGTCAGTTCCTGTCCCAGATGAAAGGCAATACACTGGTCTAAGAGGCTCAGGCCGTCACGCATGGAGCCGTCCGCCATCTTGGCCACATACCTAAGAGCCTTTTCTTCAATCTGCACCTGTTCTGTCTCCATCAGTTCACGCATGCGGTCCGCGATGGTGTCTATGGTAATGCGTTTAAAGTCATATCTCTGGCATCTTGACAGTATGGTAATGGGTATCTTATGCACTTCGGTCGTCGCCAGTATAAAAATCACGTAGGAAGGGGGTTCTTCCAGCGTTTTCAACAGTGCATTAAATGCCCCTATGGACAACATATGCACCTCATCAATAATATAAACCTTATATTTACCTTCAGCCGGGGAATAGGACACTTCATCCACGATCTCCCGGATGTTGTCCACACCGTTATTGGAGGCGGCATCGATTTCGATGACATTCATACTGGTTCCGCCGGCTATAGCCTTGCAGACAGCACATTCTCCGCAAGGACTGCCATCCACCGGATTTTCACAGTTTACTGCTCTTGCGAAAATCTTGGCAACGGTGGTCTTACCCGTTCCCCTGGTACCGGTAAACAGATAGGCATGTCCGATTCGATTGGCCCTAATCTGGTTTTTCAAGGTCGTCACAATATGATCCTGCCCTTTGACATCTTCAAAATTATCGGGCCGGAACTTTCTATATAACGCAGTATATGACATGGCTTAATCCCCAAAGCAGATGCCGAGGAGCTTTGCTTCTTTTACAATGGCAGCATCCGGTGATACCATCTTTAACTTACCTGCCACTTCTTCCAAAGGCACCCGTACGATTTCACGATTCTTGTAGCCTACCATAAAGCCGTATTCCTCTTCCAGTATCAGCTTACCGGCTTCTGAACCCAGACGGCTGGCAAATACACGGTCATACGGGCAGGGGCTTCCGCCTCGCTGCACGTGGCCGGGAACCGTTACACGTACCTCTCTGCCTGTTTTTTCCTGAATGCGCGCTGCCACCTCATAGGATACGGAAGGATAGGGACTGTTAGCCAGCTTTGCTTTATATTCCTTCTTGGAAAGCTTGGCATCTTCCTTGGAGATGGCACCCTCTGCCACTGCAATGATGGTAAAACGACTGCCATTCTTATGACGGGCTTCAATCGCATCTACAACCTTATTGATATCGTAAGGAATCTCGGGCAGAAGAATGATATCCGCACCACCTGCCATACCGGCATTCAAGGTAAGCCAGCCCACCTTATGTCCCATCACCTCTACAATGAATACACGGCCATGGGAAGCCGCTGTCGTATGGATGCAGTCAATGGCGTTGGTAGCAATGTCCACCGCACTCTGGAAGCCAAAGGTCATATCCGTGCCCCACAGATCGTTGTCGATGGTCTTAGGCAGGGTAATCACATTCAATCCCTCTTCCCGCAACAGGTTCGCTGTCTTGTGGGTACCGTTGCCTCCCAGGATAACCAGACAGTCCAGCTTCAGCTTCTTGTAATTTTTCTTCATAGCTTCTACTTTATCGATGCCATTTTCATCCGGCTCGCGAATCAGCTTAAAGGGTGTACGGGAAGTACCGAGGATTGTACCACCCACCGTCAGAATACCGGAAAAATCCTTGCCGGTAAGCATCCGGTAATCACCATAGATAAGCCCCCTGTAGCCATCTATAAATCCGTAGATTTCCATTTTTTCCCCACTGTTTACAAGGGTCTTCACAACACCCCTCATGGCTGCGTTCAGCGCCTGACAGTCGCCGCCGCTCGTCAGCATACCAATTCTCTTCATCTGTTGTCCCTCCTGCGCTTTTATTTAATAAAAACAGTTATGATTAGTTTACCACATTTTCCACCATACCACAATTTGTTTTGGGATTTTGTGGACAATTTTCGCTTTACTCTTGCAAAACAGGGTTGAATACTATAAAATAAGAAAGCGGTTAGCGGTGCGTAGCTGCTTTGGAATATTAATATCATACTTGGAGTCGTATCGAAGCGGTCATAACGGGGCGCACTCGAAATGCGTTTGCCCTCCGGGGCACGAGGGTTCGAATCCCTCCGACTCCGCTAAAAGGCTGTTGCACATCTGGAACTTTGCAGTAAAGTATCCTTCTGTAACAGCCTTTTTTATTTAGGAAAAGGAAAACTTATGAAACCAATCATTCGCAAAGAAAATGTAAAATCTCTGTTTGAATCAAAATTTATCAAGGTCTTTGACCTGGAATATGAAGAGGGAAAGCATTACTATGATGCGACGAGAAGGCCTTTGGAAAGAATTATGGCAACAAAATCCGACAAAGAATTCCGCATGGCACTCCCGGATGCCGTCACCTGTGTGGTCATCCTAAAGCTTAGGGGAGAAGATCCAAAGCTGTTACTGTCAAAGGAGTATCGCTATCCCACGGGGCAGTTTCTGTTGAGCCCTCCGGCAGGTCTTTTGGATGCAGAGGATGAGGCATCTGACAATCCCGTTCTTTCTGCCGCTAAAAGGGAAATTGAGGAAGAAACCGGAATAAAGCTGACAGAACAGGACTCTCTGTCCATCATCAATCCCCTGCTTTTCTCCTCACCGGGCATGACCGATGAAAGTAACGCCCTGGCATGCGCTGTCGTAAATTTGCAGGATGCCTCCTCACTTTCCCAGGAGGGCGCTGTGGGGAGCGAGTGCTTCGATGGTTTTCAGCTTCTTTCCGTGGAAGAAGCCAAAGATATCCTGAAGGCTGGAAGAGACCGGGAAGGTATCTTCTACTCTGTTTATACCTGGGCGTGTCTTATGTATTTTGTGTCTGATTTATGGAGGTAGCCTATGCTGTATCATTATACCGATTTTGCTGCATTTGACGGGATTATCCGATGCGCAGAGTTGAGACTGAATAATATCCTGAATATGAATGATGCCGCTGAAATGAGACTGTTCATGAATGGCATTTGCAAGGCAGTCACTGAAAAACTGAGTCAGGATGATGAAAACGAAAAGAGCCGCAAGGCAGAATTATTTTTTCAAAAAGAGCTAAAAAAGGAATTTCATTATTCCGCCTATGCGGCATGTTTTTCCAAATATCGGGATGATGCCGCCCAGTGGGAAAGGTATGGTCATTTCGGTCAGGGAGTGTGCATTGCTTTCCATGAGGAGCTTATGCAGAAGATGATCGGGGGCGCCGTCTCCTTGCAGGAGGTATATTATCAGGCAGATATGCGGGAGCATCCCCTTGTGGACGAATTCTACCAATTGATAAAGGAAGCGCCGAAATTTTCAGCGAATCTGCCCGGCCTGCAAAAGCTGATGAACAATGCATGGGTGCAGTCCGCGGCCTTTAAGCATCCTTCTTTTTCCAGTGAAAGAGAGTTCCGCTTGGTGGTTTCCCCTTTCATTTCAAATGAATTTGCAGTGGAGCCGAAATACCATGTCTCCCAGGACAGGATTAAAAAATACTATCCTCTGGATTTGAACAGGATGTGTGGCAAACTGAATATGCATTTGTCCGACCTGGTGGGAGAAATCATCATAGGACCCACCTCTTCCCAGTCCCTTCCCATTTTACAGGACTATCTGGATGACTGCGGGCTGAATGTATTGAAGGATAAGATATGTATGTCAGATTGTCCGTTAAGAAAACCGACCTCATAATAAATACATTATGCTATAGATTTGTGGATACAAACAGGGCCCGTTGCAGGATTTGCAACAGGCCCTTTCTGTTTTCTTATGTTCTACTTCTTCCATTATTTTACTGTTACGGAAGTAATGTGAGGGTTCACACCTTCATACCAGTACAGGAAGCCTTCCATATCAACGGTATCTCCAACATTCAGACCCTTTACTGCATTATAAACATCAGTGGTGTTATCGCAGAGATAGGATTCTACGGTGAAGGTATAGGTTGCTCCGTTGTAGGAAACGTTGAAGTACAGGTCATCACCATCCTGACCGGAACCATCCCAGCTGTACAGGAATGCTACATCATTACCATCTGCATCCTGGCCGGCAGCTTCCACAGTCATACCCTTAAATGCTACGAATTCGTTCTGATGGTCAATCAGCTCATCTGTTCCCAGAAGTGCGGTAACATCCTCAGCTTCTGCGATATAGCTTCCCTCTTCAATTTCAAAGGTAGCATCAATAATCTCTACTTCGCCGGACCACTCGGACTTGTATCCGGTAACTTTGATCTTGGTACCGGGAACTAACTTCGCATAATCTTCCTCAGAACAAGCCATGTTGTACAGGAAATAAGCACCATCTTTGTCCTGTGTATAGACAGTAGCCTTATTGTCCCACCAGGACTGCTTTGCCTGTACGTATGCCTCAATTACAACCTCTGTTTCCAGGTCAGCAGCTATATACTCTGCATAAGTCATAACGCCTTCGGATTTGGTATCCGCAGCATCGTTAGAATCACCCTTGGAACCACAGCCGGCACAAGCAAATACAAGTGCAAAAGTCAAAAGTAACGCTGTAAATTTTTTCATTTCTTTTCTCCTCTTTCAGTCTTTCGTTAATGTGGTTAATAGAACCGTTTATTGATAAACTTCGAGATAATTATACTAAAAATTCCCAAGAAATCAATAGCATCATGGATTATTTCTTTTTCTTTTTATGATTTGCAGCACCACATACAGGATAATCAGGATCCATGCCGCTGCCAATGCCGATAACAGGATTACCGCCGTCCCCGGAAGTTCTCCCAGATCCGCTTTACCGGAAGATGCCTGATTGTGATTGCTTCCAATCTGGTCCAGTCGATATAATGCGGTAATATCGCTGTAAAGCTTTTCAATATACCCGTCATCCACCTCCTGTCCCCTCCTGACAGATTTTACCGTGTTTTCAATGAGTTGACCGGCTGCATCACGCAGGGATGCGGAACCGTTGAACACAGGTGTCACAAAGGTATGCTCTATATTATCCAGCAACAATTCTGCCGCTTTTATCTTGATATCATAGTAGGCCGCATTGTCCTCACCGCATCTGGACAGATATTCCTGATATTCAGCCGACCCCTGCGCTTTTGCAGTCACAGGCACATACCCTTCTGTTTCCGAATAGGCAATCTGCACGTCGTTGGTCAGCAGATACTGGGTAAAGAGCCAGGAGGCCATAACCTCCTGCGGATCCTCTTTATTGAAGATGCAGACAGAGGGTCCCTGGGATATCATCCGGGGATTGTCCGTATCAAACTGGGGTATCGGCATAACCGCTGTTTCAAATTCCACGACCTTGTCTTCGCTGATATCCAGAAGCGGTGCATTCGTTCCCATCCAGGTCGCACCGGCTGTAGAGTCTATGGCAAAAATACACTGTCCCGCATTCAGGAAGTTGGCAGGATAGCTGGAAATCTTAAAGGTAGAAAAAGCACCGTTTTCAGCATGTTCTGCCACTGTGTATAGCAGTTCCTTCGTCGTATCATTAAACAGCAGGATATCTCCACTGTCAGTAGAATACCCCGCCTCTTTCTGCGCCAACATCTGTATCATCATGTTATCTGTGGACTTGTAAATAAAAGGAATCATTATCTTCTGGCCATTGACCAGAAAGTTTCCTTCCGCATCCTGTGCCATAGCGGCTTCAGAAACTTCCCAGACAAAGTCCCAGGTAAGCACCTCCGGCAAGGTATAGCCCAATGCCTCCACATAGGTCTTGTTGATATAGCAGGCCTCCGTGGAACGCATGTAGGGAAGCGCATAATAGTGGCCGTCAAAGGCACATTCCTCCAAAAACTGCGGAATGATTTCCTCCTGTGTGGGGGCATCAAATCTGACCTCGCTCCCACCCAGACCGTATTTTTCATCAACAAACAAATCTTCCAAGGGAACCACCAGATTATTTCCCGTCAGATAGGTGGCGATATGGTCCGGATAGGTAATGCAGACGTTAGGTGTCGTATTTGTTGCTATATTGGTGATAACATCATTGTAAATTTTGCCATAATCCGTATACAGGCGCAGATTTACAGTAATATTGGGATAAAGCTTTTCAAAATCGGCAATTGCCTGCTCATAAATGGCAGTCTGTGTCTTATTGGTATCATTCTTCGCCCAGAAGGTAATCTCATATTCTCTGGAAAGATCAAATTCCTCCGGGATTTCAAAAGCCTCCAGACCTTTCCGCCCATGGCATCCGGTAAGGGTGAGCAAGCTACCGACTAAGAGTACCAGCAGCAGAATGCATGACAGAATTCTCTTTTGTGTTCTCATCATCCCTTTGTCCCTCCTCTTGACACACCGGCCATTATCTTCTTATGGAAAATCAAAAACAGCACAATCAAAGGCACCGAAATCACCACTACCGCCGCCATCATTGCCGGAATATTTTCACGTCCGAATCCGTTTTCCCGGATTTCCTGGATACCGTTTGATACCAGATAATAGTTCTCATCGTCCGTAATCAGTCTGGGCCATACATATGAGTTCCAGCACTCAATCACCTTCAATATGGTAATGGTAATCAGCGTAGGCTTGGATATGGGTATCATGACCTTCAGCAGATACTTCAAATCGGAGGTACCGTCCACCTTCGCCGCATAATACAGGCTGTCCGGTATCTGTTCGAAATTCTCTTTCAGCAGATAAATATAAAAGACAGATGTAACCGACGGCAGAATCAGTCCCTGGAACGTATTGCGCATATTTAAATCGGTAATTGTCACAAAGTTCGTAATAATCACTAATTCGTTGGGAATCATCATCAACGAAAGGAAAAGAACAAACACGATATTCTTCCCTTTAAACTCCAGTCTGGCAAAAGCAAAAGCCGCCAGCGTGATCACCACCAGCATAATGGCCGTTGTCAGAACGGTGAAAATAGTCGTGTTGATGAGATATCTTCCCAGCGGCACCGTAGTAAACGCATCCACATAGTTCTGCAAGGTTGGTGACAAGGTATAGAACTTGGGAATATATTCTGAATTGTACGCACTGTAGCTTTTTACCGATGTCAGAAGCATCCAATAAAAAGGGAACAACACAATAACAGCCCAAAAAGCCAGAAGTGTATAGGTAATTACGCTGCCAACTGTTTTGCGTACCTTGGCTCTTTTTTCAATTTTGCCGTAATCAATCTTTTTTTCCATAGCGTCTGACCTCTTAGTAATGAACATTTTTTTTACTGATCAACAAATTGATACAGGTAATCGTAAGCACAATGGCAAACA
>JBJFCM010000179.1:0-7744 GCA_051888955.1 Lachnospiraceae bacterium
ATTACTGATCCGAGACTGTTTACTTACGGTGTGGAAAATCCCATGATGGCAATTGAGAACCTGACAGCCACCACCCTTCGTAATATTATCGGTGATTTGGAATTGGATGAGACGCTGACCTCCCGTGAGACCATCAATACCAAGATGCGCGCAGCACTGGATATTGCAACAGACCCCTGGGGTATCAAGGTTAACCGTGTAGAGCTGAAGAATATCATCCCTCCTGCAGAGATTCAGAACGCCATGGAGAAGCAGATGAAGGCAGAGCGTGAGAGACGTGAGGCTGTTACCCGTGCAGAAGGTGAAAAGAAGGCCAACATTCTGGTAGCAGAAGGTGAAAAGGAATCCGCAATTCTTCGTGCAGAAGCTGAAAAGCAGTCCGCAATTCTGCGTGCAGAGGCTCAAAAGGAGAAGATGATCCGTGAGGCAGAAGGTGAAGCGGAAGCTATCTTAAAGGTACAGCAGGCAAATGCTGACGGTATCAGGATGTTAAAGGAAGCAGGTGCTGACGAAGCAGTGCTTAAGATTAAGAGCCTGGAAGCTTTTGAAAAAGCAGCCGATGGACAGGCTACCAAGATTCTTCTTCCGGCAGATTTGCAGGGTATTGCATCCCTTGCTACTGCGTTCAGAGAAGTAACGGATAATAAATAATAGAGAGAAGCATGCGAGGGAGCTGCCGCAATTTGCGACAACTCCCTTTTATCATGCGCAGTTAATAGGAACATTGCGCCGGTCTTGAAAAAAATGCAGGAATGAAGTATATTAAAAATACGTCTATCGTTTTATCAAGTATAATTAGGAGGCAGGAACATGAATCTGAAAGGCCGTAATTTTTTGAAGCTTCTGGATTTTACACCGGAGGAAATTACTTATCTGCTGGATTTGGCAGCAGAATTAAAGGATAAGAAAAAGAGAGGCATTCCGGTAGATACCCTAAAGGGCAAGAATGTAGCTCTTATTTTTGAGAAGACCAGCACCCGTACCCGTTGTGCGTTCGAAGTGGCGGCCCATGACCTTGGAATGGGCACTACCTATCTGGACCCGACAGGTTCCCAGATCGGTAAAAAGGAGAGCATTGCTGATACGGCAAGAGTTCTTGGCAGCATGTATGAAGGAATTGAATACCGTGGCTTTGGGCAGGATATCGTAGAAGAACTGGCTCAGTATGCAGGTGTTCCGGTATGGAACGGACTTACCAATGAGTTCCATCCTACACAGATGTTAGCGGACCTGCTGACTATCAGGGAGCACTTCGGTCACATAGAGGGCATCAAGCTGACCTATATGGGAGATGCCCGTTACAACATGGGGAATTCTCTTATGGTAGCCTGCGCGAAGATGGGCATGCATTTCACCGCATGTACCACGAAAAATTATTTTCCGGACGCCGATCTGGTGGAAGAATGCCGTGCCATTGCAGAGAAGACCGGCGCTACCATTACTCTGACGGAGGATGTGGAAGCAGGTACAAGGGGCGCAGATGTGATTTATACAGATGTATGGGTTTCCATGGGGGAACCGGATGAGGTCTGGGAGAGCCGTATCAAGGAGCTTTCTCCTTATCAGGTGAACAAAAAGGTCATGGACAATGCGGGAGAGAAAGCTATTTTCATGCACTGCCTGCCGGCATTCCATGATTTGAAGACAAAGATTGGTGCCCAGATGGGTGAGAAATTCGGCATTACAGAGATGGAAGTAACGGATGAAGTCTTTGAATCTCCCCAGTCCGTGGTCTTTGCTGAAGCAGAGAACCGCATGCACACCATCAAGGCTGTGATGGCGGCTACCTTATGAAATCAGAGATACTGTCCCTATTGAGAGGGACTGACAGCTACATATCCGGACAGGAGCTCTGTGAACGCTTTGGCGTGACCAGGTCTGCGGTGTGGAAGGCAATCGGGCAGCTGAAAAAAGAAGGCTACGAGATTGAGGCGGTGCCGAACAGAGGCTATCGTCTGACTGCATGCCCTGATGTGTTGAGTCAGAATGAACTGGAAAGCCGTATGCATACAAAATGGGCCGGAAAAAGGCTTGCCTACTATGACAGTATCGGCTCTACCAATGTGCAGGCCAAGCTTATGGCAGAAGAAGGAGCACCGGCAGGTACCCTGGTTGTTGCGGACGAGCAGACGGCGGGAAGAGGCAGAAGAGGCAGAGGCTGGGATTCCCCGCCCGGCAGGAACCTCTATTTTACCTTGCTGCTCAGACCGGATTTTGCACCGGATAAAGCGTCTATGCTGACACTTGTCATGGCTCTGGCAGTATGGGAAGCCATGGAAGAGACTTATGAGGCAAAGGCCGGCATCAAGTGGCCCAATGATATCGTGTTACAGGGGAAAAAGGTAACCGGCATCCTTACGGAAATGAGCATGCAGGGAGAAGATATCCAGCATGTGGTCATTGGCGTGGGCATCAATGTGAAAAAGCAGGAGTTCGCGCCGGAGATTGCGGAACGCGCCACCTCTTTAGAGGCGGAACTGGGACGTGAGATATCCCGGGCACTGCTCCTTGAAAAGATTATGGAGCATTTTGAAAAGGATTATGAGGCCTTTTGTCAGACCTATGATTTATCGCTGTTGATGGAAACATACAATGCCTGCCTGGTGAACTGCGGCCGGGAAGTGCGGGTATTGGACCCGGCAGGCGAATATACAGGGCTTGCACAGAGAATTAATGAAAAAGGAGAACTGCTGGTGCAGACACCGGACGGAAAGGTACAGGAAGTTTACGCCGGGGAGGTGTCGGTACGCGGAATATATGGATATGTATAATGGAGAGGAAAACGGTAAGGTTGTACTCTGTGGTGCCAATTCCTATGAGATGAAGTACTATTTCAATGAAAAATTTAATGGCATCCCCGATTCGGTTAAGGACGAGCTGCATATTTTGTGCGTGCTTTTTACGGAAGAGGTGGGCGGCATCTTTACCATCGGATTTGAAGAGGATGGCGGCGTTGTGCTGGAGACCAATGCGGATGATGATGATATTTACTATGATGAAATCAGCAGCGGCCTGATGGTCTCCGAGGTGCGCAGGAAAAGGCAGGAGCTTTTGGAAAGCTTAAGCCTCTATTACAGGGTGTTTATTTTGCATGAGGATGTGAGCAGCATATTGGATGAAGACGAGAATGCATAATAGAAAGAGGTAAAGAATGATTCTGGTAATTGACGTAGGGAACACGAACATAACATATGGGGTATATGATGCAGGGGAATTGAAAGCGACTTTCCGTATCACGACCAAATCTCCCCGCACTTCGGATGAATATGGTATCCTGCTGGCGGATATGCTGAAAATCAGACGTATCAGACTGGAGCAGATAGAGGGTACCATCATTGCCAGTGTGGTGTCGGATGTGATGCATTCCCTGACCGGTTCCATCGTCCGTTATACAGGACATGCTCCTTTGATTGTGGGGCCGGGCGTCAAGACCGGCATTCGAATTACGACGGAGAATCCCCGTGCCATCGGCGCAGACCGTATCGCAGATGCGGTAGCAGCCTATGAGAAGTACGGTGGACCTGTACTGGTGCTGGATTTTGGGACAGGAACCACTTACGACTTGGTCAGCCGGGATGGCAGCTTCCAGGCGGGCATTACAGCCCCCGGTATCCGTATCAGTATTGAAGCCCTGGCAGAGAGGACAGCCATGCTTCCCAAAATCGAAATCCGAAAGCCTAAGTCCATTTTGGCCCAGGAGACCGTCAGCAGCATGCAGGCAGGACTCTTCTATGGTCAGATAGGGCAGACGGAATATATTATCAAAAAGGTAAAAGAGGAAAGCGGCTATGCTGATCTGAAGGTGGTGGCAACCGGCGGACTGGGACGCACCATTGCCGATGAGACGGACAGTATCGACATATATGACAGTTCCCTGACACTGGATGGACTGTATATGATTTATCAGAAAAATAAAAAGCAGGATAGATAAAATGAAGCTTACAATCGGAAATGTAGAACTGGACAATCAGGTAATCTTGGCTCCCATGGCAGGCGTGACAGACCTGCCATTTCGTTTGCTGTGCAAGGAACAGGGGGCCGGGCTTTTGTGCATGGAAATGGTGAGCGCAAAGGCAATTTACTATCACAATAAAAATACGGAAGAACTGATGGAAATACGCCCCGAGGAATGCCCTGTCTCTCTGCAGCTTTTCGGTTCCGATGCGGATATTATGGCGGAAATGGCAAAAAGGATTGAAGAGAGGCCCTTTGCCATTCTGGACATCAATATGGGCTGTCCGGTTCCAAAGGTGGTGAATAACGGGGAAGGCTCTGCCCTGATGAAAAATCCGAAGCTGGTGGAGGAAATCGTAAGAAAGGTATCCCGCGCCATAAGCAAGCCGGTTACCGTAAAAATCCGAAAGGGTTTTGATGAGACCTGTGTCAATGCGGTGGAGATCGCTAAAATAGCGGAAGGAGCAGGTGCGGCAGCAGTAGCCGTGCATGGCAGAACCAGGGAGCAGTACTATTCCGGCAAGGCAGACTGGGAATGCATCCGGGCTGTGAAGGAGGCCGTGAAGATACCGGTTATCGGCAACGGTGACGTGACGGATGCGGTTTCTGCCAAGGCTATGATGGATGAGACAGGCTGTGACGGTATCATGATTGGCAGGGGCGCACAAGGCAATCCCTGGATATTCCGGGAAGTAAGAAGCTTCTTGGAAACCGGCAGGGTGCCGGAGAGGCCGACCACTGCCGAGGTCAGGCAGACAGTAGAGAAGCATGCGGCGCTGCAGCTTGCTATCAAGGGGGAGTACACAGGTGTCAGGGAGATGCGTAAGCACCTCGCCTGGTATACAGCCGGGTATCCGAACTCTGCCAAATTCCGTCAGATGATAAACAGCATGGAAACCATGGATGAGCTCTTAAGGGGGCTGGATAAAATATTCCCGGTTTAAGGACCGGGATTTTTTTATAGTATAATTTGGTATGTTGTTATTTCCTGCATGGCAGCGGCATATCTTCAAAGGGGAGATAGCAAATTTGTGCTGCCCCGGCCTGGAGGATATTCTGCCATGGTGGAACCGACCGTTGTATTTTTTTGCGTGGAAAAAGAGGGCTGTGGCAGAATAAAGCGCAGGGGAAAATGGCAATATAGCATAGAAGAAAGCTACGTTCCCTGCATTTTTCCTGTGGAAGCAGGGGCAGACAGCCGGATAAAACAGCTTATTGTTCATTTGCCGGCTTATAGCTACAAAAAGAAAGAGTGGACGGAGGATACTTTACAGTCTTATCTGCAGGGACTTGCAGTCCCGCCGGAGAGCAGGGAGGTCTATTACCTCTATCAGGAGAAAGCAGGAGAACTCCTTCATCGGAGAGCGGAACCGTTGCCTGTGGAATGGCTTTTTTTATTGCTTTCGCATTATCAGATTATGTTTGATGCCCTGATCGTATTGCATGAGCGGGAATTGGAAACGGAAAAGCTGGTAACAAAATATGTGAAGAACACCCGGTATATTGGCATTGTCACGCAGGATGCGGAAGAATTTGCGGCCCTGAAGGAAATGCTTTTAGAGGAATATGGCTTCTTGCTGGATATTGCATCCGATATCCGTAGGCTTTGCCGCCCGGCTGCGGCAGAAACTCTCATCATTGCCGGAGAAAACCTGTACGGCATCACCCCTGCACGGATGCCCGCAGAATGTGTCTGGCTGAGCACGGACAGTACAGGCAGCGAAGTAAGGAAACTCTGCTCCAGAGCAAGAGATGTACGTTACGTAGACGTGAAAACCCTAATATCTATAACTTTACGCACTTGACACTAGGGGTAAAATTCAGTATAATACCTACGTTAATCTAGGTGTCGTATGGCCATTCGACCAAAGATGCCGGATATTGACAGGAAAAAACTTGTGTAGATAGGAAGGCGCATATCATGGAATCCAAGAAAAATATCTTGACCTACGAGGGCTTGAGAAAATACGAAGACGAATTGCACGATTTAAAGGTAGTAAAACGTAAAGAAGTCGCACAGAAGATTAAGGAAGCAAGAGAGCAGGGAGACCTGTCTGAAAATGCAGAGTATGACGCAGCAAAGGACGAGCAGCGTGATATCGAAGCCCGTATTGAAGAATTGGAGAAAATCCTCAAAAATGCTGAGGTTGTAGTAGAAGATGAAGTTGATTTGGACAAAATCAATATCGGCTGCAAGGTAAAGATTTTGGACTTGGAATATAATGAAGAACTGGAGTATAAGATTGTAGGCTCTACTGAGGCAAACAGCTTAAAAGGCAAGATTTCCAATGAAAGCCCGGTAGGAAAGGCCTTAATCGGCAGCAAATTGGGTGACATGGTAGAAGTAGAGACCCAGGCAGGTATATTGAAATATAAGGTCCTGGAGATTCAGAGATCTAACTAAAGGAGTGTAAATCGTGGCAGATACACAGAATAAGAACGAACAGAACAACGGTGGACAGGAGCAGGACATCCATCAGCTTTTAAAGGTAAGAAGGGAAAAACTGGCAGCTTTGCAGGAAGCCGGTAAGGATCCCTTCAAGCTTACCAAATACGAAGTGACCCATCACAGCATGGAGATTAAAGATAATTTCGATGCGCTGGAAGGCCAGACTGTCAGCGTAGCAGGCCGTATCATGCAGAAGCGTGTTATGGGTAAGGCTTCCTTCTGCAATGTACAGGATTTGCAGGGCAATATTCAGTCCTATGTGGCAAGAGACAGCATTGGGGAAGAACCCTATGCAGATTTCAAGAAATATGATGTGGGTGATATCGTAGGTATCAGGGGCGAAGTGTTCAAGACCAAGACCGGAGAGATTTCCGTGCATGCATCTGAGGTGACCCTCTTAAGCAAGAGCCTGCAGATACTGCCGGAGAAGTTCCATGGACTGACCAATACCGATATCCGTTACAGACAGCGTTATACGGATTTGATTATGAATCAGGATGTAAAGGAGACCTTTGTGAAGCGCAGCAAGATTATCAGCGCTATCAGAAGGTATCTTGACGGACAGGGCTTTATGGAAGTAGAGACTCCTATGCTGGTTGCCAATGCCGGCGGCGCTGCTGCAAGGCCTTTTGAGACCCACTACAATGCGCTGGACGAGGATGTGAAGCTTCGTATCTCTCTGGAGCTGTACTTAAAGAGACTGATTGTGGGCGGTATGGAGAGAGTCTATGAAATCGGACGTGTATTCCGTAATGAAGGTCTGGATACCAGACATAATCCGGAATTTACCTTGATGGAGCTTTATCAGGCATATACCGATTATTACGGTATGATGGACCTGACCGAGAATATGTTCCGTTACGTGGCGCAGGAGGTATGCGGTACTACCCTGATTCCTTATGCAGAAGAAATGATAGACTTAGGTAAGCCCTTTGAGCGCCTGACCATGATAGATGCAGTGAAGAAATACACCGGTATCGACTTCGATGAAGTGGCAGATACTGCCGCTGCCAAGAAGCTGGCTGATGAAAAGGGCATCCACTACGAGGAGCGCCATACCAAGGGTGACATTATCAACCTGTTCTTCGAAGAATTCGTAGAAGAGCATCTGATTCAGCCCGTATTCATTATGGATCATCCGGTAGAAATTTCTCCTTTGACCAAGAGAAAACCGGACAAGCCGGATTATGTAGAGCGTTTTGAACTGTTCATCTACGGACGTGAGATGTGCAATGCCTATTCCGAGTTAAATGACCCCATCGACCAGAGGGAGCGTTTCAAGGCACAGGAAGCTGCACTGGCAGCAGGCGACGAAGAGGCCAACACCACTGACGAAGACTT
>JBJFCM010000180.1:0-2634 GCA_051888955.1 Lachnospiraceae bacterium
TTTATTACGAATATTCCTGTTGCATTCCGCATATATCTTGTGTATAATTTGTGTTATGAGAGTATCCTGTTATTTTACTTAAACGTTTACTTTAAGTGGTACAAACAATATGAAAAAGGAGAAAATATCATGAAATTCGGTTTTTTTGATGATGCGAATCAGGAATACGTGATTACCACACCCAAGACTCCGCTCCCCTGGATCAACTATCTGGGCTGCAATGATTTCTTCAGCCTGATATCCAACACCTGCGGTGGTTATACCTTTTATAAGGATGCAAAGCTGTTGCGTCTTACCAGATATCGTTACAACGATATACCGGCAGACACCAACGGCAAATATTTCTACATAAAGGATGGCGATACCGTCTGGAATCCCGGCTGGCAGCCTTCCAAGACAGATTTGGATGCCTATGAATGCCGTCACGGCATCGGATACAGCCGTTTTACCGGCAAAAAGAACGGAGTGGAAGCTTCCGTTCTGACCTTTGTTCCCATGAAGGATACCTGTGAAGTGAGCAAGCTGGTTCTGACCAACACATCTGCTGCTCCCAAAGAGCTGACCCTTTTCTCTTATGTAGAGTGGTGTCTCTGGAATGCAGACGACGACATGAAGAACTTCCAGCGTAATTTAAGTACCGGTGAAGTTGAAGTTGTGGATTCCACCATTTTCCACAAGACCGAATACAGAGAGCGCCGTAATCACTACGCTATTTATTCTGTCAACACAAAGGTAGACGGCTTTGACACCAGCAGAGATGCTTTCCTGGGTGCTTATCGCGGAGCAAACCTTCCGGAGGCTGTTGAGAACGGTGCCTGCACCAATTCCATGGCAAGCGGCTGGTCTCCTATTGCTGCTCACCAGATCAATGTTACCTTACAGCCCGGCGAGAGCAAGAGTTTCGTATTCGTATTAGGTTATATTGAGAACCCTGAGGATGACAAGTGGGAATCCTATGGCGTAATCAATAAAAAGCGTGCTTTCGCAATGCTTGACCGCTACAAGACTGACGCAGATGTAGATGCTGCCTTCGCTGAATTAAAGGCATACTGGAAGCAGCTTCTTTCCAAATATACCGTTGAATCCGACAATGAAAAAGTAAACCGCATGGTAAATACCTGGAACCAGTATCAGTGTATGGTTACCTTCAACATGTCCCGTTCCGCTTCTTATTATGAGTCAGGTATCGGCCGTGGTATGGGCTTCCGTGATTCCTGCCAGGATTTGTTAGGATTTGTTCATCTGATTCCCGACCGTGCAAGAGAGCGTATTATTGATATCGCTTCCACCCAGTTCCAGGACGGCAGCGCTTACCATCAGTACCAGCCGCTTACCAAGAAGGGCAACTCCGACATCGGCAGCGGTTTCAACGACGATCCTCTGTGGCTCATCGCAGGTACCTCCGCTTATGTACGAGAGACCGGTGATACCTCCATCCTGACAGAGATGGTTCCTTATGACAATGACATGTCCGTAGCGACTACGCTTATGGAGCATTTGAAACGTTCCTTAGATTACATCATAACCCATAAGGGTCCTCATAACTTACCTTTAATAGGCCGTGCAGACTGGAATGACTGTCTGAACCTGAACTGCTTCTCCGAGCATCCCGGTGAGTCATTCCAGACCTTCGGTCCCAGTGAAGGACCTGTTGCAGAGTCTGTATTTATTGCAGGTATGTTCGTAAAATACGGTGAAGAGTACGCCCAGCTGGCAGAGCTTTTGGGTGATGCTGCTGAAGCCAAGAGAGCCCGTGATGAAGTTGCCGTAATGTATGACGCTATCTTAAAGGATGGCTGGGACGGTGAATGGTTCGTACGTGCATATGATGCATACAGCCATAAAGTAGGCTCCAAGGAATGTGAAGAAGGACAGATTTTCATCGAGCCTCAGGGCTTCTGTGTACTGGCCGGTGTAGGTGTCAAGGAAGGACTTGCTGAAAAAGCTTTGAATTCCGTAAAAGAGCGACTGGATACCAAATACGGTGTTATGATTTTACAGCCTGCTTACACCAGATATCACTTAGAGCTTGGTGAGATTACCTCCTATCCGCCCGGATATAAAGAGAATGCCGGTATCTTCTGCCACAACAATCCTTGGGTATCCATTGCAGAGACCGTAATCGGACGTGGTGACCGTGCTTTTGAAATCTATCAGAAGACCTGTCCTGCATATGTAGAAGATATCAGCGAAATCCATCGTACAGAGCCTTATGTTTACTCCCAGATGGTTGCCGGCAGAGATGCCAAATTCCACGGCGAAGCAAAGAACAGCTGGCTGACCGGTACCGCTGCATGGACCTTTGTCAATATCTCCCAGTACATTCTGGGTGTATATCCTACTCACACAGGCTTAAGCATCAATCCTTGTGTACCGAAGGGCTTTGGCGACTTTAAGCTCACCCGTGCTTTCCGTGAAGGAATTTACCATATTGAAGTAAAGAATCCTTCCAATGTAGAAAAGGGTGTAGTATCCATGGTAGTGGATGGCAAGCCGGTAGACGGTCATATCATTCCTTATGAGAAGGGTAAGAAGGAATACAACGTTACAGTTACAATGGGGTAGTATTTTTCATAAATTTTCCTAGTTAGCATCTAAAAGGCGGCAGAGTGCAGTTGATATGCACTCTGCCGC
>JBJFCM010000180.1:2734-7718 GCA_051888955.1 Lachnospiraceae bacterium
TTTCCTAGTTAGCATCTAAAAGGCGGCAGAGTGCAGTTGATATGCACTCTGCCGCCTTCTTCCTATCAAATTCTACTTACATCAAGGGTGCAATCAGATTGCAGATATGACCGAATATTCTTGAGAAAACAGGGATGGATTTGTAATATTCCGGTGTTACCTGCTGACAAACCTTCAAAGTCTCCTGAAAATCCGCCTCCACATCAGAAACCACCGCATTTTTATAAAAATAGGCTGCACACTCAAAATGATGGTAAAGGCTTCTGTAATCCAGATTGATTGTACCGATAACAGCCTTGCAGTCATCAGAGGTAAATAACTTGGCATGTACGAAACCGGGTGTATATTCATAAACCTGCACACCTGCAGCCAGCAGAGACGGATAATAGGTCCTGGCAATGGCAAAGGCATACTTTTTATCAGGAATATGCGGCAGAATAAGCTTTACCTCCACGCCCCGCTGTGCAGCATACTTTAACATCATAAGGAAGGTACTGTCCACAATAAAATACGGGGTCATGATATGTACATATTTCTGTGCAGTATTTAAAATATCCAGGTATACCTTTTCTGCCACGTTTTCTTTGCGGTTCGGTCCGTCCCCATAAGGGATTACAAAGCCTTCCACATTCTCCGTCACACACCGGTGCAGATACTTTTCATATTCACTGGGTTTATCCAGAATATCCCAGGTGCGTAAGAACATCATGGTAAAGCTGTCCACAGCCTCTCCTGTGACCTTCACAGCCACATCCTTCCAATGTCCAAAACGCTCTTTTTTATTGATGTATTCATCTGCGAGATTCACGCCGCCGGTATAGGCCACCTTACCGTCAATTACCAGTATCTTTCTGTGATCACGGTTGTTCTGGTGGGTGGATAGCAGAGGCGCTATCGGAGAAAAAGCCTTCGTCTTAATTTCCAGCTTCTCCATCTTTGCAGGATAATTGTAAGGCAGAAGCAGCAACGAACACATGCCATCGTACATGAAACGCACCTCCACACCGCTCTTCGCCTTCTCAGTCAGTATTTCCAAAACCGAATCCCACATGATGCCAGGCTCTACAATAAAGTACTCCAGGAAAATGAAATGCTCCGCCTTTTTCAGCTCTGTCAGCAAATCCTGCCACTTATCTTCACCCAGTTTGAAATAGGTATTCTTACCGCTCCTGTAGGCAGGATATCCTCCGGTATCCGACAAATAATAGGCAAGCTTTCCTGCCGCATCGTCACTGGTCTCCATATCTTCCAAGACTGCTTGGTCCTGTTTCATATACTGCTCTGTCCTGTCTATTACCTTATTCATCTCCCGCTTTAAGCTTCTGCTGCCAAAATTTTTATCCACAAACATAAAGAGAATCGTTCCGAATACAGGCAGTACACAAATAGGAATTACCCACGCGATTTTAAACTCCGGCAAGTCTTCCTTATTTATCAGATAAATCAGCACTATGGCGCCTAAAATCGTCATCGCTCCATAAATATAGGTGGTATACCTTCCCAGCCAGATAATACTTCCGAAAAGGATGGTTGCCTGTATTAAAATTGACAACAGGATAATCATCGTCCGGCTGAACACAATCTTAAAGAAAACCCTTAAAAATTTTTTCATATGTACCTTACTCCTCCCCGGTATTACTCCGGTATTACTCTGGCATTACTTCGTTATTCCTATTGTAATATTTTGTTTTGAAAAGGTCAAATATCCCGATGAAATTTTTCTATTTTATATGTATAAAATCTCTTGACATTTTTACCATATCCATGTACAATATCTAATGTTGCAGGTGACACACCTCAACCATATCGGATGTGCGTTTAGCTCAGCTGGATAGAGCGTTTGGCTACGGACCAAAAGGTCGGGGGTTCGAATCCTCTAACGCACGTTATTAAAAAGCCCCACAGTTTCCTGTGAGGCTTTTTTCTATTTCTCTTCTTCTTTCTTTTTACCGATACCATCCATCTTCTGCAATACCCACACAAAGAACATGATGATAATAATTGCAGCAAAGATACCGGCCATGCCGTATCCCATAATTTCCAGTGCTTTTATTATATTTTCACTCATATCTTTTCACCCTTTCTAGGTTAGTCCTTTACATAAATTGTGTCACAAGCTGAATAATCATTCCACCTGCAATTGCGGAAGAAATCTGTCCTGCCACATTGGCACCTGCCGCCTGCATAATGATGATGTTGCCAGGGCTTTCCTCCTGAGCCATCTTCTGCACTACTCTGGATGCCATAGGGAATGCGGAAATACCTGCCGCACCTACCATAGGATTGATTTTCTTTTTCAGGAAAATATTCAAAACCTTCGCAAACAAAACGCCGCCAATCGTATCAAATACAAATGCTGCAAGGCCAATCAGCATAACAAAAAGCGTGTCCACACGTACGAATGCCTCCGCTGTCATACTGAAGGAAATCGTAATACCTAAAAGCAGGGTAATCAGATTGGTGAGAGGTCCCTGGGCTGTCTCGGAAAGGTTCTGCAACACCCCACACTCTCTTATCAGGTTACCAAACATCAGGAAACCTACCAGGGAAGCGGAGGAAGGTGCTACCAGTCCTACGATAATCGTAACCACAATAGGGAATAAAATCCTGGTCCTCTTGGAGACGGAATTGGGTTTGTACTCCATCTTGATGCATCTTTCCTTCTTGGTGGTAATCAGCTTAATTGCTGCAGGCTGCACGATAGGTACCAGGGCCATGTAAGAATAGGCTGCTACCGCGATTGCACCTATGTAATTAGAGTGCAACACCTGGGATACCAGCAGGGATGTAGGACCGTCTGCCGCACCGATGATACCGATGGAAGCCGCATCCTTTAAATCAAAGCCCAGTGCTACTGCCAGCAATAATGCTGCAAAAATACCAAACTGTGCTGCAGCACCAAACAAGAACATAATCGGCTTGGACAACAACGGCCCGAAATCAATCATGGCACCAATACCGATAAAGAGAAGCAGTGGCAATGCCTCGGAAGCTTCTATACCCACTTCATATAACCATTGTACAATGCCGTTTGTTTCACCTACGCCCTGCAATACCTGATTGACCGCATTGGCACCGGGCAAGTTCACCAAAATCGCACCAAAGCCCATCGGCAGTAGCAGAGAGGGTTCATATTCCTTTTTAATTGCCAGCCAGATCAGCACCGCTCCCACAAGATACATAACAATCTGCTGCCATGTAACGGAGCATATGCCTTCCCATAAAAAACTCATTTTTTGTCCTCCTGTGCATAAAAAATTGCGTAACAAATATAGTAAGCATATAATATTATAATGTTTATTGCAAGTAATGTAAAGAAATCTTAACGTATCGAATGGATTTTTTACATGATGTGTGCTAGACTGAAAAAGATGCGATGTGGTACACTATATTTGTAGCAAACACCTGCACAGATGAGGGAGGACAACCATGAGGTTTGACATGCACTGTCATACAAAAGAAGGCTCTTTGGATGGGAAAATTAATTTAGCTGATTACGTCATGCTTTTAAAAGAAAAAGGCTACCAGGGAATGCTAATCACCGACCACAATTCCTACCAGGCGTACCGTTATTATAAAAAACACATGGACGAGCCTGCCTTTTTAGACTTTACCGTTTTAAAAGGAATTGAATATGACACTATCGATGCCGGGCATATTCTGGTCATTATGCCTGAATATATCAAGCTTCCTATTTTAGAGTTGCGCGGACTCCCTGTATCCATCCTGATAGAAATCGTACACTTTTTCGGCGGTATTTTAGGACCGGCCCACCCCTGTGGAGAAAAATACCTAAGCATCTGCAACACCAGACGTTTTCGCAAGTCTCCTGACATCCTGAAGGGATTTGATTTTATGGAGACCTTTAATGCCTGTGAACCGGCCTCTGCCAATGCTGCAGCCACAGAGCTTGCCCATCGCCACAAGCTGCCCGGTTTCGGTGGCAGCGACGCCCACAAATCTGATTGTGTCGGCTTTGGATACACAGACCTGCCAGACAGCATTCAGACTGAAACTGATCTGATAAACTATATCCGTTCCCGGCAGCCCGTCGGCTGCGGCGGTGAATACTACCATGGCACCACCAAGGAACGCATCGGTTCCCTGAATAATCTGTTGATCTATTCCTTCTGGTTCTACAACAAGGCTGCCGGCCTGTTACGATATTACAGGCGCAGACTGGAAGTACAGAATTATTATAAAATGGCGGTTCACTATCCCAAAGGATAATGAACCGCCATTTTTCATTCAAGACCAGCCAGAGTCATTCCGTTTATTTTGTTAATACTTTTTTACAGTATTTATGAGCTCCACAATTAGGGCATTTTAATTTACGCTTTGTAATGGTATGTGGTCCCATAACATAAGCCCCCATCTCCGGAACAAATCGAGTTTTACAATCCGGACACTCAAACGCTCCTGCCTCTCTATCAAGTACACACGCAATAGCAATACCCATAACAATTACAACTAAACCTATCACAATCAGCAGTACTCGAATCCAATTATCCATTTGAATTGCACCCGAAATAACAAACAATGGTGTTGCAGCTATTATTACAAGCATTGCAACCATTGCTGATAAAATAATTCTTTTCTTACTTTCCTGTGCTTCTTTTACTAAATTCACCATATTTTCCTCCGCTTTCTTTCGATAATCTTCCTCAGAAACTCTTTCTCCAGATAGAAGTTCATTCACAGTAATGTCAAGTTCACTACATAATGGCAAGAGTAATGATACCTCCGGGAAACCGTTTCCGCGTTCCCATTTTGAAACTGTTTTATCACTTATTCCTAATTTTTCAGAAAGTTGCTTTTGCGTATATCCTTTTCTCTTTCTCTCTTCTGCAATGAACTTTCCAATTAATATTTGATCCATTCGACTCCTCCTTTCTGAATTGATTATCTTCCATTTCTTTTGCGATTCACACCCACGGAACGTAGAAAATGGTGAATTTATGCGGATTCTACGCTCTGTAGATAA
>JBJFCM010000181.1:0-7569 GCA_051888955.1 Lachnospiraceae bacterium
GGCTACCAATGGAGAAGAAGGGATAAAGCTGTATAAGGAATTAAAGCCGGATGCAGTGACGATGGACATTACTATGCCGGAGAAGGATGGTATCAGCTGTCTTCAGGAGATAAAAGCATTTGACAGTGAAGCCAAGGTTATCATGGTGACTGCGGCAGGGCAGTCTGCTAAGCTGATGGAAGCGCTGAAAAGCGGTGCAAAGGAATTTATCTGTAAGCCTTATGAACCGGAACAGGTAATCAATGCGTTGAAGGAAGTATTGAAATAGAGAGGCTGGTAATAGATAGCAATAGAATATTAAAAAGAAAATGCGGAAGGCAATTTGCTTCCGCATTTTTTATCATCATGTTGGCTAGTAGGACTTAATTTCCTTCCAAAGCTCGTTATAAAGATTATCTGCATCTTCTCCAAGGTAGGAGAAGGTTTCCAGATTGTTGTACTGGGATAAATCCGGGAAGGCTATCTCAGAATTCTTGATATCCGCATCCTCAATCAATGCCTGCGCAGCAATATTGGGAGTGGAGTAGGTAATATATTCAAAATTCATCAGAGCTATATCACCACGACACATAAAGTCGATAAATTTCTCTGCATTTTCTTTATTGGGCGCATTCTTTGGAATTACCCAGCCGTCAATCCATACGTTGGTACCTTCTTCAGGAATAACGTAAGCCAGGTCAGGGTTTTCACGCTGCGTATAAATGGCCTCACCGGAATAGATGACACCAAGAGCAGCTTCACCACCAATCATCTTGTCACGAACCTGATCGATAACATATGCCTGTACGAGAGGCTTTTGCTCGATTAAAAGCGCCTTTGCCTCCTGAAGCTCGGCTTCGTTGGTACTATTCATGGAGTAACCGAGTTCTTTTAATGCAACCATGAAAAGATCACGGACAGATTCCTGCATCAGGATGCTGTCAGCATACTTTTCATCCCAAAGGATGGACCAGCTGGTAACAGGCTCATCTACCATGGTCGTGTTGTAAAGAATGCCAACCGTTCCCCAGCAGTAGGGTACGCAGTATTTATTTTCAGGGTCAAAAGCAGTGGACTGTTCATAGTACTGTTCACCGATATTGGCTTTGGCATTGGGAAGGTTATCCCAGTTAAGCTCTGCTAAAAGGTCATTGTCAATCATCTTCTGAATCATATAGTCAGAAGGACAGATGACATCATAGTCTGAAGCCCCGGCTTCCACCTTCGGATACATGGCTTCATTGGTATCGAATTCGTCGTAGATAACCTCAATGCCGGTTTCTTCTTCAAAGAGCTCCAGGGTCTGTTCATCAATGTATTCACCCCAGTTGTAAACATAAACTTTTCCGTTGGGATATTTGTTAGCGGAGCCACAGCCGGTCAGCAGAGAAGCGGTCATCACAAGACAAAGTCCCAGTGCAATTAATTTTTTCATAATAGTTTCCTCCTTGTCAGCAGATTTTATGCGGATTTTTCCTTAGGTGTTCTGTTCACCAGAAGCAAAAGCACAAGCACAACGGTAAAGATAATGGTGGACAGCGCATACATTTCAGGCTTGATTCCCTTTTTGACCTCCGTATAAATCTTAGTAGATAATGTATCAATTCCCGGACCTTTTGTAAAGTGGGTAATGATAAAATCATCCAAAGACATGGTAAATGCCATCAAAAATCCGGATAGGATGCCGGGCAGGATATCCGGGAAGGTAACCTTGAAAAACGCCTGCAGATGAGAGGCACCAAGGTCCAGTGCTGCTTCATAAGTGTTGGGGTTAAGCTGTTTCATTCTGGGCATAACACTTAATATGACGTAGGGAATATTGAAGGTAATATGCGCCAGCAAAATGGTTAAGAATCCGAACCTGATGCCGATTACGATAAACAACAGCATCAGGGAGATGCCTGTTACGATTTCGGCATTCAACATGGGGATATTGGTTATACCCATGATAATGGTGCGATTTCGCTTTTTCATACCCTGCATGGCAATGCAGGCAATGGTGCCGATGATAGTTGCAAAAATAGAAGAGAGCAGTGCAATGGCAAGAGTATTCCAAAGCGCCTGCAGAATCTCTTTGTTTTCAAATAGAGACTGGTACCATTTTAAGGTGAAACCGCCCCATTTGGAACGGGACTTGCTTGCATTGAAGGACAGCACGGTAAGGGTTCCTATGGGTGCATATAAAAACAGGAAAATCAGTGCGATATAAATACGTCTGGCTGCATTTTTCATAGGGCATTTCCCTCCCCTTCCTTGTCAAAAATAGCGGACAGTATCATGTTTACCAGAATAAATATCATCAGGACGATGGAAAGTCCGCTTCCTAAATGCCAGTTGCCGGTCTGAGTGAATTCCTGTTCAATGACATTGCCGATGAGTAAAATTTTGCTGCCACCCAACAATGTGGAAATAACGAAGGTAGTCAGCGCCGGTACGAATACCATGGTAATACCGCTGATGACACCCGGCAGGCTCAAAGGAAAAATGATTCTCGTAAGGGTCTGAAAGGAATCTGCGCCCAAATCCCTGGCAGCATTTACCACATTAGGGTCGATTTTTGTCAGAGAATTATAAATCGGCAGTACCATAAAGGGCAGGAAATTATATACCATACCAAGAATAATCGCGGCAGGCGTGTTGATGATATTCAGTGCAGGAAGATGAAGAAACTCCAAAATGGTGTTAATGACGCCGTTTTTCTCCAAAAGCGTCTGCCATGCCATCGTCCGCAGCAGAAAATTCATCCACATAGGCAGAATGAAAATCAACACGATAAAAGAATGCTGGTTCACATTCATATTGGATAAAATCATGGCAAGGGGATAAGCCAAAAGCAGGCAGATAATCGTGCTTGCCAGGGACAGCAGTATGGAGTACCACAGTGCCTTGGAGTGTTCCGCAGAGGCAATAGCAGCGATATTTGCCAGAGTAAAGGTCCCGGTCTTGTCAGTGAGGCCGTAGTATACAACCATGCAGAGCGGTATGATGATAAAGGCGGCACACCAAAAGAGATAGGGCAGTGACAGCATTTTCTTATTCATCTAATTTAGCGGCCTCCTCATCCTCAGATTCCGGTTTGTTCATGATCTGGATATTAAAGGGATCTACCTTGATACCCACCGGTGTACCTACGGGGAACATATGAGTGGAGTGTACCAGCCATTCAAAGCCGGCGGCCTGCACCTCCATTTCATAATGAACACCCTTGAAAATAACATGGGAAACGACACCGCTTATAGTGCCTTCTTCAGGTTTAACAAGTTCGACATCCTCAGGACGGATGACCACATCGACGGGCTTGTTCTGCCCGAAACCTTCATCGACACAGGCAAAACGTGCACCCAGAATTTCCACCAGCCTGTCTTCAATCATGGTAGCACCGATAATATTGCTGTCGCCGATGAAGTCGGCAACAAAGGCGTTCTCAGGCTCATTGTAGATACGTTCCGGGGAGCCTATCTGCTGGATGTAGCCCTGGTTCATGACGACAATGGTATCGGACATGGTGAGCGCTTCTTCCTGGTCATGGGTAACATAAATAAAAGTGATTCCCAGCTCATTTTTCAGGCGGATCAGTTCGTACTGCATATCCTGTCTGAGCTTTAAATCGAGGGCTCCCAATGGTTCATCCAAAAGTAAGAGTTTGGGTTCGTTTACGATTGCTCTTGCAATGGCAATACGTTGCTGCTGGCCGCCGGAAAGGGAATCCGGCATTCTTTTTTCATAGCCGTCCAGGTTGACGAGCTTCAGCGCGTATTTGATTTTATCATCAATATAGGATTTACTCTTGTTCTTGATTTTCAGGCCGAAAGCAATATTCTCTGCAATCGTCATATGCGTAAAAAGGGCATACTTCTGGAATACGGTATTCAACTGGCGCTTATTGGCAGGAAGGTTGGTGATATCCTTGTTCTCAAAAATAACCTTGCCTGTATCCGGATGTTCAAAACCGCCAAGAATACGCAGAGTAGTGGTTTTACCGCAGCCGCTGGGCCCCAACAATGTCAGGAATTCATTTTCTCTTATATATAAATTTAAATCATCTAAAACCATCTGTCCGTCATAAGACTTGGATATATGCTCCAGATTTACCAATATTTCCTTCATACCTGTAAACCTCCGTGTTTTGTCAAAAATCCATGTGTGAATCTGTACACATTTCCGCTTAATTTTATAATGAAACGATAGAAAAAGCAACGCATATTTTCAAGTCTTGTGTAAAATAATGTAAAAAAAGAAAAATCTGAAAAAATAGGAAGTTTATAATTAACAAAGAAGGGATAATATGATATATTTAAGCTAATGAACAAAAAACGGAGGAACCGCTATGGGTAATAAAAAGGAAAAGTACGTTGCATACGTGTCTACTTACACGATGGGAGATAAGCATGGTATCAAGATATATGATGTGGATATGGAAAACGGCAGATTTGTGGAAAAGGACCGGGTTGAGATTACCAATTCATCATATGTTACGATTTCCAAGAGTAAGAAGTATCTGTATTCTATCACCGATTTCGGAGTAGAGGCTTATACGATCTTAAAGGACGGTGGGCTGGAACTGATTAATTTTGCTCCGATTAACGGTATGAGAGGCTGCTATCTTTGTACGGATTATGAGGACAAGTATCTCTTTGTGGCAGGCTATCATGACGGTAAGCTTACAGTGCTCAGGCTGAATGATGATGGTTCTATCGGTGAGATTACTGATGAGGTCTATCACAAGGGACTGGGCAGTGTGGCAGCCAGGAACCCCAGACCGCATATTACCTGTGCGCGTATGACCCATGACAATAAGTATCTGCTTGAAGCAGACCAGGTGATGGATCATATCAATGTGTACAGGCTGAATCATGAGACAGGCAAGCTGAAGCTGACAGATGTGGTACGTGGGGATATTGAATCCGTACCCAGACATATTAAGATATCCAAGAACGGCAGATACATTTATGTGATTCATGAAGTGGCATGCAATGTTACGGTATACAGTTATGAGGAGAGGAATGGCAATCCTTATTTCAACAGGCTTCAGACGGTACTGACGATTGAAGCAGAGAAAAAGGAGCAGGAGTTCGACTATTATTCGGCAAGTGCGCTGACTTTTTCAGAGGACTATAAATATCTGCTGGCTTCTACCGCCGGAGAGAATACGGTAGCGGTATTTGAAGTGAATGAAGAGACCGGTCTCTTAAATAAGCTGTTTACCCTGCCAATCAGCGGTGAATACCCGAAGGATGCTGCTATTTTCCCGGATGACAAGCATTTGGTTTCCTTAAATCACGACTCCAATACGATGACTTTCTTTACCATTGATTATAAAAAGAAGGCTCTGGTAATGTGTGCAAAGGAATTACCGGTTGATCAGCCCAATTGTATTACTTTTCATAAGATAGAGGGTTAATCATTTTCCTTCTTCTGCCGATATAAAACATAGCAGTATCAATACATGATGCAAATGGACTTGCACAAAAAGATCAAGGAGGAATATTATGAGTGTAAATGCAGTAAGCTCTAATACCGCAGCAACAGCTTATACAAGCGATTACGCGGCAAAGACAAGCGTAAATGAAAAGACAGAAGCTGCTTCCACTACAGAGGCCGGGGCGGTTTATGAAGCATCCGAAAGCAGTGAGAAGAAAGCAACTTATTCCGTTAACAAGATGAGCGCCGAAGACAGGGCAGCACTGGTATCCCAGTTAAAGGCCGATTCGGAAGCAAGACAGAACCAGTTGGTATCTTTGGTTCAGAAAATGCTCTCCCAGCAGACCAATGCTTACGGACAGGCAAATGATATCTGGCAATTCCTGGCAAGCGGTGAATATACTGTGGATCCGGCTACCAAAGCACAGGCACAGGCAGATATCGCTGAAGACGGTTATTATGGCGTGAAACAGACTTCAGACCGCATTTTTGATTTTGCATGTGCTCTGGCAGGAGACGATGTGGATAAGATGAAAGAAATGCAGGCAGCTTTTGAGAAGGGCTTCAAGCAGGCCGAGGAAACCTGGGGCGGTAAATTGCCGGATATTTCCTATCAGACCCAAGAAGCTGTAAACAAGAAATTTGAAGATTATTATGCGGCTATGGGTGTGGAAGCATAAGAAACAGAGTGTGAAAACAAATAGAAAGCTCCCGGAGAGAAATTCCGGGGGCTTTTCATAACAGGAGGAAAATATGGGGTGTCTGGGAAATTTGTTGTGGTTCATTTTCGGAGGCTGTATCAGCGGCCTTAGCTGGTTATTGGTGGGATGTCTGTGGTGCATTTCCATTGTAGGAATACCAATCGGATTGCAGTGCTTTAAGTTTGCGGGCTTGTCCTTTTTTCCCTTTGGTAAAGAAGTGGAATATGGCGGCGGAGCAGTGACGCTGATTGTGAACATCATATGGCTGCTCATATCAGGAATTCCCTTAGCGATAGAGCATGTGACGTTTGGAGCAGTATTATGTATCACCATCATCGGGATTCCCTTTGGCTTACAGCAGTTTAAACTGGCTAAGCTGGCACTGATGCCTTTTGGAGCAAGTGTGCATTAAAATTTGCTTTTGGCAATATGATGATTGGCTCAATTATATATAGTCTGACAGAAATTACTTATGAACAAGGAGTGTACAGATGAAGATTATTGATATGACCTGCCCGAAATGCGGTGCATCGCTTAAACCGGATTTAGACAAGGGGAGTGCAGTATGTGAATATTGCGGGCATCATATTCTGATAGAACAGGAAGATACGATAGAAGAGATTCGCGAAAAAGCACAATCCAAAGCTTACGGCTATCACAGGGGAAAGTTGAGAGCGGAAGAGGAAGCGAGAGCTTCCAGAAAGAAAAAGTATCATAGCAAAAAAATAGCTGCCATTGTAATCGGTGTAATTGTGCTGCTTTATCTAATTACCTTTATTGGTATGGAACTGTCCAAGCCGAGAGTGAATCCTTTCGACTGTATCGAGGTATCCTTTCAGGGGAAGGATGGCGAGGGGGAGATTGTAATAGATGCAACGAATGCGGTGGAAGGTATAGATATTAACCGCATAGATTTTGATATTTCCAAAGAAGATTATTTATTCCAAGGCGAGAATGTCAGCATCAATGCCACAAGTCAGGATTACCGGCTGACGGAGAAAACGAAGATTTATGTAGTGGAAGGCTTAGATGAATATCTGAAGGATTTGGAGAATATTCCGGAAGAAGCTTTGGAAATCATACATATGAAGGCAGAAGCAGCTCAGGAGTACAATCTGGATGGTACCAAAGCTACTGATTTCTTTGTGGATATGAAGCCGGTGAAATTATTTCTAACCACGGATGGTAAGCAAAAAAATGAATTGTATGATGTATTTGAGGTTCACTTTTTGACTGATGACGGAGAGAAAACATTTTATGTATTATCTTGTTTTGATAATGTGGTAATCCGGAGTGGAAAACAGGTATCCATTGACATGTCCTATGGCATGTATTACGGAAATCTCACGCAGGTGCAGGGTCCGATTTTTATTATGGCGTATAATTCACTTGAGGAAATTCGTGTGGACATTCTCACCAGCCAGGAGAGCTATATGGAGCTGAAGGAACTGGATTTGTAAAGGCAATG
>JBJFCM010000182.1:0-2732 GCA_051888955.1 Lachnospiraceae bacterium
AAAAACGTCTTAAAAAGCTGCTCCCTTTCCTCTCTGCTGAAATTCTCTTCTCGAATGATGTTGTCAAAGTTCTCACACTGGCCTTCTCCACTCGTAGCGCTGTCCAGCCAGTCTGCATCAATCAGTGCGGATAGAAGCATCTTTTCAAAAAGCCCTATAAAATATTGTGCTTCCTTACCATCTGATGCAGTTTCCTTGAATTTTGGAAACAGAATTTCTATTTCCCGATATGCCTGTTTCACTAACTGCTCTATTTTTTCTTTTGAAGCTATCTCTTCATAGAAATACTGTTCTATCTCTTCTAACTCTTTCTTATTATCAACCTGCAATCTGGCCAGATATCCATCCTCGCCCTTTGGTGAGATGTTATCGGGCAATGCCGAATGGTGCGAGAAAATCGCTTCGCACATAGCCTGTATCAAAAACTGATGCAGCCCATTTTCCTCACTATTTGCCACTCTATTTAAAACAATGGCACCTGCCGAAGCATGTCCTCCCTTTTGTCCCGGATCACTTTCTCCTGCCAGAATTGTCGTCATCCGCTGTTGGAACGTCGCCCCCGCTTTGCCGATATCGTGCATAAGTCCTGTTATATACCCTATCGTTGGGCATCCTATTCTCCTCATATACTCTTGACATAATGCTGCCACATGATTTAAGTGTTCCTTCAAATCCTGTACTATGACAGTATCATCTTTTCTTCTTATGTGCGCTATTTTCATTTTGTATTCGACCCTTCCTGCTATCACGTATGATATTTTTAGGTATTGTAACGCTTATTGTCCGATAATCTTCTCTTTGGACACGTTGAAGTCGCCATTCATATGTTTTAATGGGATTTTTAATGATTGCAGAAAAAATTTATTACAGAAATATTTTTAGATATTTGCCGCCAGAAACAGCAAATAATGATACACTACACCTATGTAGCTTAGATGCCCCCTGCATCTAAGCTCCTTACTATCCGCACTATCCATTAGAATTCCCATTAGTATTTTCAAGCTTTTTAATGCTTATTTACATAATAACAGATTATTATGCTTTTTGCACTATAATTTTCACTTTACTTTAAATTCATTGTAGCAGTAAAATGTAAAAACGATCTGCCAATAACACTGTTCTATTCCACCACTACCAAATCCTTACTTCCCCCAATAATAAACCCGATATCCTTCACCGACTCTCCGGCGGGAATACTGCCGTTATAGTCCTTGGAAGCGATGTGCAGCACGCTTCCGTTCACCGTATAGTCCCCGTTCCAGCCGTCGGAAAAGGTAATCGCGTCACTGAACTTCAAGTCGATTGCCCATTTGCCGCAGTCGCTGCCGGAGGTATTTTCCAGAGTCAGGTCATATTGGTAGAAAACCTTGCCCTCTGATTCCCAGCTGTTTTTCAATACCGCCGTGTAAGTAATGTCACCGTTTGTCAACGTAATTTCAGTGCTGCTGGCAGCGCCTGTACCATTCCCTGAATTAGAATTGCCATTGGTGTTCTGCCCATTACCGGAATTGGATGCGCTATTGGCACCCTGTCCGTTACCGGAATTGGACGCGCTATTGGCACCCTGCTCATTACCGGAATTGGACGCACTATTGGCACCCTGCCCCGTACCGGAAGAAGCCGCCATAGTGCCCGCTCCCCCGGTCAGCATCTGATAGAGCCACTTCCCGGAGGCACTCAAATCACTCTCGGTAAAACCGGAGGTTTTACCGCAGCCGCTGCTTAGGATAGCCGATGTTTCATTTTTATTGGACAGGTTCCAGGCTACATAGCTGACGCCATAGTTGTTCATGATGTCAACCCACTGCTTTGCCTGGTTTTCATCTATGGCGCCGTTTCCGCTGGCATCGCAGATGCCGTACTCGGATACAAAGACCGGCAGACCGGCGTCAATGGCTGCAGCCATGGTATTGCGCAGCCAGTCAGTGTGAGTTGCAGCATAAAAATGCAGGGTGTACATAATATTGTCATAGCCGGTGATGGGGTCTGCTGCAGCCTGGTCCACATACTGGGCCCAATTGGGAGTTCCCACCAGAATGATGCCGTCCTCGTCATTGGTGCGGATGACCTCTATCACCTTTTCCGCATAGGACTTGATATCGCTCCAGCTCGTTCCGCCATTGGGCTCGTTGCAGATTTCATATATGACATTGTTATAATCTGCATATTCCGCAGACATTTCCTTAAAGAAGGCCTTTGCCTCCTCAAGATAGGTATTGGGATTGTTATCCGACAGGCTATGCCAGTCAATAATGACATACATGTCCTGTGCGGTCGCATATTCCACACCGTTCTTCACCAGCGTTTTCAAATTTTCCTTATTGCCATCCGTACAGTATCCGCCGCCTTCTGCCGTATACATTGCCAGACGGATGACATTCACGTTCCATTCTTCCCGAAGCTGCCGGAAGCATTCTTCGTTTACATAATCCGGGAACCAGGCAAGACCATGGGTACTGATCCCTTTCAGTTGCACTGCCTTCCCGTTGCTGTCCGTAAGCTGTGTCCCTTCCACATGAAGGGCACCGGAAGTAGACGGTACTGCGATATCTGCGTTAGTGGCAGGTTTCCCATCAGGCTTACCCCCGGTAATGCCCGCAACCGCATCTTCCAGCTCCGCTTTTAAATCGTCCTTATCATCGTCTTCCTTTTCCGAAGCAGTTTCCTGTGCATTCCCCGGTGCTTCTTTTCCATCGGAATCTTTCTCCGCTTCTGCGGTGGTTTCCGTTTCC
>JBJFCM010000182.1:2832-7537 GCA_051888955.1 Lachnospiraceae bacterium
GGTTTCCGTTTCCACTTTCGTTTCCGTTTCTGCTTCCCCTTCCGTCTCCGTGTCTTGTTCCGTTTCATTCTCCGAAGCTGACGTATCTTCTGCTGATGCAACCACCGTTTCCGCCTCAGTTTCCCCGGCTGCCTTTCCGCACCCCTGCAACAAAACGGATACTCCTAACAGTATTGTCATACACACTGCCATCATCTTTTTTCTCTTCATAAAAACCCTTCTCCACGTATGTTTTATGCCTTTCTGGTATACCTGCACAAAGGAAAACCGGTACATCCCCAGAACTCACCAAATCTACCCTTGCGTTTCACCAGCAGGCATCCGCATTCCGGACAGGCAGTCTGCAGCCCGTCAGTTTTTGCTTCCTGCTCCCGGTTAGTATGTAATAGCGCCTGCTTCTTCTCCCACAAACCTCCCAGCTTCTCATAGCACTGCTGGTTCATGTTACAATCATTTAAGGCCCGGTGTGCGCCCTTCGTTTCAATCTGAAAATATTCTGCTACATCCGTCAGCCGGTGATGAGAAAGCATCGGCAGACAGGACTTCGCCAGATACAACGTGTCCACATAGTCGTTCTGCACTTCTTTCCCCAGCTCCCTGAGCGCACCGTCATAAAGAAAATTGGTATCGAAGGTATGGATATTGTGTCCTACCAGAATATCCTCTCCTGCAAAATCCAGAAAATCTCCCAGCGCATTAGAAAGCACCGGTGCCGTCTTCACCATTTTATCGGTAATTCCATTGATTCTGGTAGCAGAAAATGGTATCGGCCTGCCGGGATTTACCAGGGTAGAAAACTCCTCCACCACTTGATTGTCCCGCACCTTTATGCCGGATAGTTCTATGATTTCATCCTCTGCGGGGCTGAGCCCTGTTGTCTCCAAATCGAAAACAACATAGTCCTTTGCGTACAGATTCAGTCTTTTTCCTTTATTTCTGGTCATCTTCTACTGTCCGCCTTTTCTTTGGTTCCTTTTTTTAAAAATCCAGCCGCAGCTGGCCGTCCACATAGCTTTCCTGCTTTGCTTCCTTCACCACTTCTCCGGGTCTGATTTCTCCCGTAAGTAACGGTGACGCCGGATTGTGCCGCAGGAAATTTTCCCTGACAATACTTTGGTCATAATTGGCATAACAATAGAGGCAGCCGTTCATGCAGGTATTGTAAACACCAATGTCATTCCTGGGCAGGCACCTGCAATAGGGTCTCTCCGGCTTCTCTTTCTTTTCCTTTATGGTAGTACCTAAGACCTGCTCCAGCTCTCTTTGGGTAAAACAGCCTTCTGATGCGATTCCATAAGAGGTCAGATCCGTTTTCTCAGCACAGGCCTTCATGGAAAAGCCGTACTTTTTCCCAATCTGTCCCAGTCCTTCTGCAAGAGATTTCTGCTGTGCCACGGTTACCTCTGCTGCCTCGGGAAAATTCCGTTTGGTTTTTTCATATAAATCCAGAAAACTGATGATGCAGGTATCCACCTTTCCCTGCAACAGCCCCGCCATTTCCGCAAAAGCTTCCAGATGCCTTTCCACTGTATAGTCTCCTGTCAGGAAAATCGGGTCATAGCGCCATGCCACGCTTCCCTTTCCCAAGGTTTCCGCCAGTTCCAACGTATTCTGTATCACTTCCCGATAGGGTGGTACTCCCGGTTCGATTTCCTTGCTATAGGGTGTAATGGTCACAAAAAAATAAGGATGAAACGGCTTAAGTTCTGACAGTCCTGTCAGCATGGGTGCGGGATTTTTCGTGCAAAATACAATGCTGTCCACCACATCGGGATGCAGTCGGTACTTCACTATCTGCTCCGGGTAATAGGGGTTTCTGACACAGACATAGCCCTCCCGCAGGCGGTTGTAGAACCACTCACTGTAACAGGCAGGGATATCCGTTCTCATACTGGCGCTGATGATCATCCCAGCTTTTCCTTCCACTCCGCTTCTTTAAATCCCGTCAATACAAAGTCTTCTCCCACAAGCAGCGGCCTCTTGACCAGCATACCGTCCGTAGCCAGCAGCGCCAGCTGCTCCTCTTCATTCATACCGGGAAGCTTGTCCTTTAATCCCAGTTCTTTATATAAAAGCCCACTGGTGTTAAAAAAGCGCTTCAACGGCAGTCCGCTTCTGTGATACCACTCTGTCAATTCTTCTTTGGAAGGATTTTCTGTTTTGATATTCCTGTCTTCAAAGGCTGCACCTGTTCCTTCCAGCCATTTTTTTGCCTTTTGGCAGGTCGTACATTTAGGGTATTCTATAAACTGCATATTCCACATTCCTTTCTCATCCAAACAATGCGCATATCGTGATTTTTCCGTCCTTTTCATATACTGCAATCCCTGCCAGGACAAGGGAGCCGTCCATGATGTTCTCCTTGTGACCGCCCTCGGATTCCATCCACAAATCTACGATTTCTGAAGCAGTGGTATTTATGCTTCCCTGTGCCAGGTTTTCTGCCATAGCCAGGCTGCTCACCGTATAAAAAGCCGTACCGTCCGGCCTGATATGCTGCAGCTTACCAACAGTCTCACTGCTTCTGACTGCTGCTCCCGCCGCCAATTCCTCACTCCAGGAAAAGGTTGCCAGCCCGGCTGCCGACCGTTCCTCATTCAAACAATCCAGTATCTGACGGGGCAGTTTTTCTACCATATCAGCACTTCCTCCAGCCACCGCCTGTCCGGCCTGTGTCTGGGCACTTGCGGTATCTCCACCTCCTGTGGTCTGTTCCGTTGCGGCTCCCTGCCCTGAGGTTTGTTCCGTTCCGGTCTGCTGTTCAGCTGCAGCCTGACCACTTGCGGCTCCTTGCCCGTTTACCGCCTGTTCCGTTGTATTTTCCGGTCCTGCTGCCGTCTGGTTCCTTGAAGTCTGCTGCTCATTTGCTGCCTGCCCAGCTACAGTTCCCTGTCCGGCCGTCTCCTGCTCACTCGAAGTCTGCTGCTCATCCGCTGCCTGCCCTTTTACAGTTTCCTGCCCTGCCTGCCCGTTCGAAATCCTCTTACCCAGTACGATATTACCGCTTAAAGGCACCGGCTCCTCTTCAATTTCCCACAGCATTTCTTCCAGACCGGCTTTTATCCAGCCTGTCCGCTCACGGTATTGGCAATTTTCCTGCAAGAAGCTGTGTGTTTCCGCTACCAAAGCATCCGCCCCGACTGTCGCCGCACTTTCTGCTCTTTCAGGAAGGCCTGTTTTACATATACAAAAGACCAGCAGAGCTATCGCACCGGTACACAAAGTTCCGGCTATATGCAATAACCAATTTTGCTTTTTCATTGTTCCTCTCTTTCACCATTGCCATTCTCTAAAGAAGCGTTCCCCTGTCTTTCCATGTAGTCATGCAATTTCTGCCTGATCCACACAAACTGCTCCTGTGTCTTTTTATTTTGTGAGGGAAAATCCAGCAGTCTGTCCAGATATCCCTGCTCCACCACCAGCTTCAGGCTGATGGGATACACCAGTTCAAACACAAGCGACAGGTGTCCCACCACATGGTCTACCGGCGTCCTCTTTAAAGAACGCAAAGTTGCATGCTCCTCTTTAAAGCTTTCCATAACAGCCTCTGTGACCGTACAATGGTAAAGCTCGTCAGAGGTCACATTATAGATTTCCTCCAGGGGAAAATCCACGTTTACTTTTAAAATATCAATTTTATCCGCATCCCTGATAATCTGGCAGAACATTCTCTGCCGCTCGCTTATATCCTCCGGCAACCTATATAAACTGTGGCTGGCTACAGCCAGGCGGATCAATTCATCCTCTTCCCCATCTGTTACAAATTCGCGGATTTTCCCGTCATGAAACAGGATATCCGCACCATATGCCGCATGATCAATGGATTCCGCATCGTTAAAGGTGCCAAACCGCCTGAGCTGTTCGAACCGCCCGATATCGTGCAGATATCCAATCAGCCACGCCAGTTCCACATCCTCCGGTGATAGCTTCAAGCTCTCCGCTATCTGCTCGCAGAGCGCCGCTACTCTTTCTGTATGTTCCACTTTCAGACGCACCTTTTCGTCTGTAATGTCGTATCTTCCTGAATAATCTTGAAATGCCTGTACTACTTTTTGTCTGTTAATTTCCATGCTTGTCCTCTGATATTGCTGTTTGATATAGTGCCTTTCCGTACATTATAACAGAAAACCTTGTAGTTATCTATATAAAAAAGAATGACTCTTCGTCATCCTTTTTTCAACTTCTCCAGCCGCTCAAGGGCTTCATAGAGCGTTTCATCCCTCTTGGCAAAGTGAAGGCGGACCAGATAGTTTACCTCTTCTCTAAAAAAGCTGGAGCCTGGCACGGCACCTACGCCCACCTCTCTGGCAAGTCGTTCGCAGAACTCCAGATCATTTTCACCCTTTTTCAAAAACTTTTCGATGTTTACCATCACATAGTAGGCACCCTGGGGCTCCGTAAAGTCAAGCTGTAGATTACGCAGGCCATCTAAGAACAGGTTCCTGCTGTGGGTATAATGCTCCTGCAGCTCTATGTAATAACCATCCGGCATGGTAAGCCCTGCCACTGCTGCTTCCATAAGTGGCGCCGCCGCTCCTACCGTCAAAAAGTCATGGACCTTTCTGACCCTGTCCGTAATCTCCGGCGGAGCAATCACATATCCCAGGCGCCATCCGGTTATGGAATAGGTTTTAGAAAGCGAGCTACAGCTGATGGTACGCTCCCACATGCCCGGCAGAGCCGCCATGTAACAGTGTGCGTGGGG
>JBJFCM010000183.1:0-7526 GCA_051888955.1 Lachnospiraceae bacterium
GTATATCCGCTCAAAGAACTATATCAGGGATACCAAAGCCATTGCCGACAAGCTTTCTTCCTTGCAGTTGGGCGCACTGAATACACCGCTCACCCTCTCAAAACATTCCCTGCTGGCACAGACTGCAGAAGATATCAACAAGCTGGAAAGCGGTATCGAAAGTGCCGTGGAACAGAAGGATCGTTCCAACAGGATGCGGGTGGAGTTGATTACCAACGTATCCCACGATTTAAAGACACCGCTGACCTCTATCATCAACTATGCCGACTTGCTCTGTGAGGAACAGCTGCCGGAGACAGCCGCAGGATACGCTACATCCCTTCGTGCCAAGGCATACCGTCTGAAGAATATGGTACAGGACGTTTTCGAGCTGTCAAAAGCTACCAGTGGCAATCTGCCGGTAGAAGAACAGCTTTTGGACCTTGTGAAATTGATACGTCAGACTCTGGCTGACATGGATGAACGAATTTCGGGAAGCAGCCTGACCTTTAAGACCGTCATCTCCACCGAACCGATTATGATCATGGCCGACGGGGATAAGCTGTATCGGGTATTCCAGAACCTGTTCGTAAATGCCTTACAATACTCCCTGGAGAATTCCCGTGTTTACGTGCAGCTCTCCGTGGAAGACGGGCGCGCCTGCGCAAGGGTAAAGAACACTTCGAAGAACGAACTGGATTTTGACACAACCGAAATCATGGAACGTTTCGTCCGTGCGGATGCCTCCCGCACCACAGAGGGAAGCGGGCTGGGACTTTCCATTGTACAGAGCTTTACCGAAGCCTGTGGCGGTAGTTTCAACATTAGCACCGATGCCGATATGTTCATCGCCTGCGTAAGCTTCCCGTTAGCGGAAGCCACGGCACCAAAGGAAAATGTATTGCCTGCCGATACTTCTGAGCCGGCACAGGCCGCTTTTGCCCAGGGGGCAGCGCCACCTGCAACCGCCGAAAAACCGGAGGCATAACCTATACAGACACTTTTCAAGGCCCAGCCCATGTGATGGCCGGGCCTTTTTTACGCTCTTTTTAGGCTGAAACTTTATGAAACCTTTAAGTTTTTACAGAAAGGAGGCCCTCATGAGAACCAGAAAACAACACCTAAGTCTCTTTGCAGAATCTTCTTTGGTGATACTGATATCCATCGTCACACTGCTTTTACAGCTGATTTCTTTCGCTACCACCTGGAGCGGTTCAAAAGTATATTTAGAGGATATTTTTCCTTATGCCTCTTTTGTCTTTGCTCTGGCCATACAGGCAACTGCCTATTTCTTAAGCAATTCCCTGCGCACCAGAGTCAGCCTGTTAAAAACGGTGGCGCTGCTTACTGCTCTGTGCTGCTCCACCTACTACTCTTATATCGGTATCTATAATTCTGTCAACTCACCGGAAAGCTATCTGCAGCAAAGCTATGTCCGCATTGCCGACGAGCTGACGCAAGTTTTTGATACCCATCTTGAGGAAGGAAGCTCCCGGGCCAGGGAAACCGTAAATGAGGCTGCTTCTCTTATTACTGCTAACTACACCTCCCTTGTCAGCGAGCAGAAAAATATCGCCGCCTGCAGGGAAGCCCTTGCAGGCACCACCAGCACCTATTCGGACGGTATGCGGGCGCCCAGACAATCTGCTTATGAAAATTATGAGGACTATGTAGCCGCCTACAATACTTATATCGCAGGTGTGTCCGCAGGAAATAATACGGAAAAGGAGGCTGTCCGGACAGGCGTGCTCTCCTCTTACGGCTTTGCTTCCATAGAGGAGCTGAATGAGGCAGAGATTACAAACAGTGCTGCCTTAAGCGCTCTGACCGCTGCACTGGGGCTGGCACAGGATGACGGTGCTGATACCGCAGTTTCCTTTGCACAGGATGACATTGCTACTGATGACGAAGCATCATCGGATGCATCAGCTGCTGTACCTGCTGCCATTGCAGACATCCAGAACCGTCTGACCACAGCTATTGAAAATGCTTCGTTCGGCATAGCCTTTACCAGCTCTGATATTGCTCTCTTGAATAACTTCCTGCAGGCAGCAAAACTGTGCGGCTATGAGGAAGCAGATGTGGCAGGAATCTTAAATACCATAGACCAGTGTGCCAAGGTGACCTCTGCTCCTCTGCTTTCCGATTATCTGACTCTGGTTTCCCTGCTGCCTGACGGGCGGGTGACTTCAGCAAATACCATGGAGCTTAAGACTGCCATGGATTCGGAAATCTTGTCCGCATTACTGAAAATCAATGCCCTGCTGCCGGAAGAGGAACAGCTCTCCTTTTCCGATGCACGTTTCCAGATAACCGATTTATACCTGATACCCATCAAAGCATTACAGGATACCGACACGAAGCTGACCGCCCTGTTCTGCCTTGCCGTAGCCGCCCTGATCGATGTTTTATCCGTATTATTTGCCATCTCCTTGCGTGGCAGAAAGCCGCTATGGGGAAAACGCACTCTTTTCTGGAGCAGTTTTGAAGACTATGCCCCTCAAATTTATGCATCTCTCCCTGCGGACACGGCAGTTGCTTCGTCCCTGACAGAATTTTTGTCCTTTTTTAAGCCCAGCCCCCAGACAGAGGGCGACGGCTATATGATGTACGCAAAGCTGGATACCCTGGCTGGTTTCTATCCATTGACAGCACTGCTCTGTCAGATCAACCTGGCCAAAATCATACCTGCCGGTTTTTCACAGAACGAAACCGACATCCTATTGCTGAAGGCACGCTTCGTATTCTGGGCCAACGAAATCATTTATGAAAAAGGCTCCCATGATAAGGAGGTATTTGCATGAACAGTCTGATCCTTTCCTTTTTTGTAGCGATTATTTTCCTCTTCCATAAGGTCTTAAGCCACTATATCAGAAGAGGAAAAGTGAAAGAGGGCTTTTGTGCCCTCTGGTGCATGGACGCTGTCTTTGCCATCTGCGGTACCATCATCAGCTTCCAGCTCTATCACTATTCCTTCCGGTTCTTTTTCTCGCCGGTTAACTTTTTGTGGATTGCCATTTATCTGCTCGTCACGTTCCTCTTTCTCTTTTTGGCACCTTCCGGGCTTTCGCTGTTACTAAAAAAGAGAACTTCCTCCGAAGAGGAAATTCTCCTTGCAGAATACCGTTTCCACGATATGGCAGGACTGATTCGCAACTGTCTTTTCCTTCTGCTGTTCGTCCTGCCCATCCTGTTTACCCTTTGTCCAAAGGAAGGCCCCTTCCATCTTATTGTATCCTGGAAGGAGTCAGATATTTGTGGCGGCTTCTGCTTTGCCGCCTTCATACTTTTACTCCCTTTAAGTCTCCGGCAGGTACTGTTCTGGTTGAAGCACCTCGCCGGAACACCCTCCGAAGCAGCAGATAAGGCGCTCCGGCAATACAGCATCCGTCTGCGCTACCATCAAAAAAACCGCTTTTTATAAAGCGGTTTTTTCATGCTTCATTCCGTTCCGGGCGGACACTTTTTATAAATTCAGGCCCTTGTCCTCTTCACAGCCTAACATAATATTCAGGCACTGGATAGCTGCACCGGAGGCTCCCTTCCCCAGATTGTCAAACCGGGAGGATACTAGCAGACGGCCTTCACAGCCGGTTACAAAGATCTCCAGTCCATCCCAGCCGCTCCTTACATTGGCAGACAAGAAGTTTCTGCTGTCGGCCTCTGCCCCAAAAGGATTGACTTTGATAAACTTTTCTCCTGCGTAATATTCCGTATAGAAAGCATGCAGCTTTTCAGGGCTCATGTTTTCACTTAACAGCTCCCCACACAAAGGCAGAGACACCAACATACCGCTATAGTAATCGCATACAATGGGAGAAAATAAGGGTTCCCGTTCAAGACCCGGAATCGCTTTCATCTCTTTTAAGTGCTTGTGCTGCTGGCTGAGAGCATATTCCCTGGGCGCATCCAGCTCTGCTAAACGCTCCTCTGCTTCATACTCCGCAATCATCTTTTTGCCGCCGCCGCTGTATCCGGATATTCCAAAGGTCGTCACCGGATAATCCTTAGGCATGATTCCTGCCTTTACCAGCGGATATACCAAAGAGATTACCCCCGAGGCATAGCAACCCGGAACAGCTACTCTCTTGCCTGTCTGAATCGCACTGCGAAACTCCGGAGAAAGCTCCGGAAATCCATAAGCCCAACCGCTTTCCGTTCTGTGGGCAGTGGAAGCATCTATGATTCTTACATTTTCATTTTCCACAAGAGAAACCGCTTCCCTTGCTGCTGCATCCGGCAGACACAAGAAAGTAATGTCCGATGCGTTAATCAGACGCTTTCTCTCTTCCGCATCCTTTCTGAGTGCCGGGTCTATGGTAAGCAGTTCGATATCCTCCCTGCCCTGAAACCGTTCATTGATGCGAAGGCCTGTCGTCCCCTCGCTGCCGTCTATAAAAATTTTTGTCTTATTCATGTCATTCTCATGCCTTCCTTGTATATGTCACATAGGTATACGGGATCTCACCCTCTACCCTCTCATCAATCTCTTTTACAAAGAGGTTCGTATCAAATTCCGGAAAGTAGGTGTCCCCTTCTATATCGGCATCCACTTCTGTAATGTACATCTTTTCCACCAAGTCAATAGCTTCCCTGTACAGTCCCGCCCCACCGGAAATATAGATATTTTCACCGGGACGTAAACGCTGTGCCTTTTCAATCGCCTGCTTTAAAGAAGCTGCCGTCGTGCAGTTCTCTTCTTCGAAGCTCGCCGTATTCGATACCACCACTGTAAAGCGGTTGGGCAGGGGATGTCCGATTTCCTCGTAGGACTTCCGTCCCATGATGACCACATTGCCGGTCGTCAGTTCCCGGAATCTTCTCTGTTCCCCTTTGATGCGCCAGGGTATCTGTCCCTTATTGCCGATGACCCGGTTCCTTGTATATGCTACTATCAATGCTATCATGCCTGTTCTCCTCTGCTCTGAATTTCTTCGCACATCTCCCACGGCTGCGGTTTGGCAAAAAAGTATCCCTGGGAATAGGTAACCCCGATTTCTTCAATCATATCCTGGATGTTTTGGTTTTCTACGAATTCTCCTACTACTTCCTTGCCCTGACGCAGACACCACTCATTGATGAGCTCCACAAATTCCATGCTCTTCATGTCATGACAAATTTCTCTCACAATAGCTCCGTCGATCTTTAAGATATCCGCATCAATTCGTATAATATGCAGCAGGTTGGAAAAACCGCTTCCGAAATCATCTATGGAAACCTTGGCACCATATTCATGGATGCTGTCTGCAAACTGCTTGATAAACTGATAATCCCGGACACCTTCGCTCTCCACCAGTTCAAATACAAAGTTTTCCGGATGAGCAGCCTTTTCCAGATGGTCAAAAATCATCTTCAGCATATCCCTGTCATAAATGTCCTGCACACTCAGGTTGATGGTCACCTTGATTTCTTTATCCAAAAACATCTCCATAACCTTTCTTACCATAATGATGGACAAAGATTCATAGAGATTATACTCCTTTGCAATAGGTAAAAACTGGTCCGGATAATAAATGTTCCCCTGTCCGTCCTGAATACGGATCAATGCCTCATACATATCAATTTTCTTTTTACGATTGTCATAGATTCCCTGAAAATACGGAACCACCCTGTCCTGCACCATTGCATCACGCAGTATCTGCAGTATGTGCATTTCTTCTTTTACATTCAGCACTTCTTTCGGTATATTGCTGTGCAGCATAGACTGTATCCTGTTATTGGCACAGTACTGTAATGTGGTCTCCACTTTCTGCAACGGATCTTCCTCGTGCATGACCACTGCACATGCATAAGAGAATACAAACTCCTTGTGACTGAGACCGTTTAAGGAGTCGAAAATTCCCTTAATCTGAGGAATAAAGTCATCATCCTCCATCCCCTCCTCTGCCGCAAGCAAAAGAGAACACTCTTCATAGCTGTAATAATGAAGCCTGCTGTCAGAAAATCTTTTTCTGATATCCCCATAAATTTTTTTTACTTCCTCATAAAACGCAGTCTGACCCATGAACAATTTAATCAGTCGTGCGTTCTTTAAAGAAAATACCGCTATCTTATCCAGCTTCAGGTTGTCCCTTTCAAACAGGTATCTGGTCTGATTGTCCAGTCCCAGCGCCTCATGATAGAACATAGCCTTCTGCATCTTATTCTGTTGCTCACTCAATTGTTCACTCAACTGTCTGTTACCTGCTTTTAACAGATAATTGATCATCTGCACATTATTATGCTGCAGTGCAGAAACATTCATCAGGCCATTTCCTTTCAAAAGGATACGGGCATCCTTATCTTCCGAAATGCCGGCCACAACAAACGTAGAATTGGCATATATGTTCTTACCGTTCACGTTGCTGATTTCACCGCCCAGCATGGCGCCGCTCATATTGGTAGTATAGAACTGCCCAACTTCCCACTTTGCACAATCGTGCAGCATCCACTCCCTGGAAAGACATTCATAGGCAAATACTACTTCTATCGGCTCCTGCCTCATATCATGATACACCTGGTTCAACTGATCCACTATCTTCGCCGGATCAAAATAACCCAAAGCGAACCTACTCCCGGCCGAAACCTCAGTGAACATGCTGATACGGCTTCTTCTTTCCAGCTTATAAGGCCCACTTATGGTATGATAAGGCTCATACACAACATTGTACGCATTCTGGGTTGTCTCAGCAACCAATGGAAAAATACCCACTAAAAGTGGATCATTTTCCAATTCCTCCTTGCCTATCTGCTCCTCATACCAGGTTGCTGCATCCATGCCTTCTATTTCATCCAGATAGTGATCGTGTACTCTGGTTACTTCATAGCTTCTTCCTACATTTTCCACACCACAGATAGCGTTCTCATAGATGGAAAGGTGTGGAGAGGATATCAACACCACTGCCATATTGGTAATAGAAACTTCTGTATCCGCCAGCACAAATGCCATATTTCGGTTTTCATCACTTGGATAACCGTTTGGCTCCCCTTCTTCCCCCACATAAGCGGCTCCGCCAATCATCTTCAATCCCTGGCCCACCCGGTTCATGTGCTCCACAAACTTTGCCGTCTTATGATAAGCTAACGGGAAGAATACCAGCATCAGCCCGCTTGCTCCCTGTACAAGGCCCTCTATTACTTCCTTACACAGTACTTCTCCGTCCTTTTCCTTTCCCGCTTCCGTCACACAGGAGAACACGCCCATTTTCATCTCACAGTCTTCAAACTCAGTGATGGAAATCAGGCAACCGGACAGAATTTGTCCCTCACAGATTACATGTGACGTACTGCAGCCAATCAGAACGGCATTGGGCAAAAGAGCCTTAATATCCTGCGCCAAAAGTTGTATTTCACCCGGCGTATTTACGTTCGTGTGAATTCTTACCAGCACTCTACGGCTCCTATCCAACTCAATGCTGTCCAGGTAATCCTTAAACTTATCCAGCGATTCATATAAATGGTTATAAGCTTTCATCTCTACCACCCCGGTCTGCCAAAGCAGCGCTTTCGTAAAAATACCCTTATTGATATTTTAACAGTTTACAGACAAAAATGCAACGGGGTCACTT
>JBJFCM010000184.1:0-7473 GCA_051888955.1 Lachnospiraceae bacterium
TGTTGAGACAAAAAATCATCACAAAACTTCTTATCCTGTCTGCCGGAATAGGACTTACTGCATATGGCATGTATGGTATTTTCTGCAATGCTGCAATTTCTGACATCCCTGTCATTAAGTCATGGCATCCCTCTTCCGATTTTTATGAAAATAGAACGAAATGTGAGGAAGTCTATTACGAGGTAATACCTGAGGACATGGCATTGCTTGCAGCCTATCAGGAGTACAACCCGGATGTCATCGGTATCATCCGAATACCGGATACCGTGTTGAACCATCCCATTGTCCAGACCCCCGCAGAAGAAGAATACTACTTAAACCGCGATCTTGCCGGAAATTACAACAGTCATGGTGTTCCGTTCCTATCCGCAGACAGCAGTTGGGGCAGGACAGGCAGCAACATCATAATATATGGACACAATATCCATCTGCACAGCCGGGATGTCTTCTGTGACCTTTCCTGCTATGAGGAACTGGAATACTATAAAGAGCATCCGATTATAGAAACCGTATCCGAAGCAGGAACTGGAAGATGGCTCATATTTGCTTATTTCCTCGTAGACAATGCAGATACAGACCCCTTTCAATATTCAGAGACCACGAACTTCTTATCCCGGCAGGCTTTTACGGAATACATGAAGGAAGTATCTAAGCGCAATTGGCTGTCAGTGGATGCCGATATCTGTTTTGGCGATACTCTGTTAACCCTGTCCAGCTGTTCCGTGGAGCTTTCCGGCAGCGGTACCAACCGCATGGTGGTCATGGCTAAGCTGCTGGAGAACGGAGAAAGCTGTGAAACAAAAGTGGAGCATGCCGAAATGTCAGAAAGCCCGCTTCTGCCGGAAAAACTGAGATGATTTTTAGTATGCAATATATTAAACAATGTTTATTATAATATACGAATTAAGGTACGTTTTAACCGATAAATAGCGTAAAATCAAATTTTTTAAAAAAATGATTGACAATATAATGAACAGTGTGTATACTTAACCACATCAATAAAGCAACCAGCAAACAAAGGCGTTTACTTTCATAGTAAGCGCCTTTTTTGTTGCAAAAAGAGGAGGAAATGCATTATGAAAAAGAAAATTATCAGCTTATTATTGGTATCTGTTATGGTTGTCTCCACATTGACCGGCTGCGGTTCCAAAAAAGACAGCGCTGCTGAAAGCAATGTTCTCCGTGTCGGTATGGAATGTGCATATGCACCTTTTAACTGGACTCAGGAAACAGCTGAAGTTGCAAACGGTGATACAGCAGTTCCTATTTACGGAACAGACTTTTACGCATACGGCTACGATGTCATGGTTGCCAAAAAGCTGGCTGAGCAGATGGGCATGGAGCTGGAAATCCATAAAGTGGAATGGGACTCCATCGGTCTTTCCATGGATTCAGGCGTATATGACTGCATCATCGCCGGCATGGGCAAGACAGCAGAGCGTGAACAATCCTACTCCTTTACAGAGCCTTACTATTACAGAGATAACTGCATTACCGTAAAGGTGGGTGGTGAATTTGCAGACGTAAAAGGTCTCTCCGATCTGGCAGGCACCGGTGCAAAATTAACTACACAGCTTGGTACCGGCTGGCTTCCCCTTCTCGATCAGATTGAAGGCGGCGTACAGTGCGGTAATCATGCAACGACTGCCGAATGCTTCATGGCAATATCTAACGGTGTGGCAGATGTAGCTATAATTGACCTCCCCACAGCCCAGTCCGCAGCAATGACAAATTCTGACCTTCTTATCATTGAATTGGATGAGAACGACTCCTTCCAAAACGACGAAGAGATGACAAATGTATGTATTGCAACCAGAAAAGATGATACAGAGTTAAGAGATAAGATTCAGGCTGCCATGGATGCAATCGGCTGGAATGACAAAGCGGCAATGGATGAACTGATGAAAGAAGCAATCAGCGTACAGCCTGCTGCTAACTAACCGGACTTTTCATGATTATACTGGAACTGGAGGGATAGCTACACATGATAACAGGAATTTTATTATCAGACACTCCGGGCAACTCCCTGGAATGGATGATCTTCATGGCAAAAAAATATGCCACTATGTTCCGGCAGGGTACGTGGATTACCCTATACATAGCAGTATTAGGTACGATTTTCGGCTTTATTCTGGGCTATGTTGTCGGTATCATTCAGGATATCAAGATTAATAAGGGCGACAATCTGCTGAAAAGAGGTATCGTACATCTTTTAAAAGCGATTTGTGTCGTCTATGTGGAAATATTCCGTGGAACACCTATGATTGTGCAGGCGATGATCGTATTTTACGGTCTTCGCCAGGCAGGTGTTGAGATGGCACCTGCCGTTGCCGGTATCCTCGTTACTCTGTTAAATACCGGCGCGTATATGGCAGAAACAGTCCGTGCCGGCATCAACTCCATTGATAACGGCCAGCGGGAAGGTGCACTTGCAATGGGCATGTCTCCTATAAAAACCATGTTCTATATCATTCTGCCTCAGGCTTTTAAGAATATCATACCGGAAATGGCAAATACCTTTCTGACCAACCTGAAGATGACTTCCGTATTGAATGTCATTGCAGTACAGGAGCTTTTTATGGCAGCAAAGACGGCCGGCGGTACCTATTACAAATACTTTGAAGCATACCTGATTATCGCCGTCATCTATTTTGTATTATGCTTTGTATTCAACCGCCTCTTCCTGTTCATAGAAAAGAAGATGGCCGGCAAGAACGATTATGTACTGGCTGTTGAATATATGGATAATCAATAGGCAGAATACTGGGAAAGGCGTGGTAAAACTATGGGAGAAAAAATTATCAGCATCGAGGATTTAAGCAAATCCTTTGGTGATCATGAAGTCTTGAGAAAAATTGATATATCTGTTGAAAAAGGTGAGGTTATCTGCATCGTAGGCTCTTCCGGCTCCGGAAAGTCAACTCTTCTCCGTTGCATCAACAGACTGGAGCATCCGACCAATGGCAAGATACTCTATCATGGAAAGGAAATTCGCGACGTGCAGAAGGAAGTGAATGAATATCGTTCCAGGGTAGGCATGGTATTCCAGTCCTTTAACCTTTTCAACAACATGACTGTCCTTCAGAACTGTATGTGTGGTACCAGAAAAATTCTTCATCTTTCAAAGGAAGAATCCTTTAACAGAGCAATCACCCACTTAAAAAAGGTGGGCATGGCTCCTTATATCAATGCGAAGCCTTCTCAGCTGTCCGGTGGTCAAAAACAGCGTGTCGCCATTGCGCGGGCCCTTTGCATGAACCCGGAGGTACTGTTGTTTGATGAACCGACAAGCGCACTTGACCCTGAGATGGTCGGTGAAGTATTGAACGTTATGAAGGATTTGGCCAAAACAGGTCTGACCATGATTATCGTAACACACGAAATGGCATTTGCAAGAGATGTATCCACCAGAACCATCTTCATGGATAGGGGCTACATAGCAGAGGATGCAGCTCCCGATGAACTGTTCACCAATCCTAAGAATCCCAGAACCAGGGAATTCTTAAGCAGATATCTGGCCGGTTAAGGCAGGAAGCGCAGAACGCTTCGGAATGGAGGAAAAAATGGATAATTATGTGGTTACCTTTGCCAGAGGTTTTGGTACCGGCGGAAAAGAAATTGCATCCAAGCTTGCAAAAGAGCTGGGAATCCACTGCTATGAAAACCGCATTCTGACTCTGGCAAGCCAAATGAGCGGATTAGATGAACAACTCTTTCAGGAGGTCAATGAAAAAATCCGGACCCATGGCGGGTTTGCCGGATTCCTGAAAGGTCTGCCCAGAGCCAACAATTACATTGCCCGAAACGAAAAATTCGTATCGGATGATACCCTTTTTGAATATCAGCGCAAGATTATAGAAAACCTTGCCGACACCGAATCCTGTGTCATTGTCGGAAAATGTGCCGACTGGGTACTCAGAGGTAGAAATAATGTCGTAAGCGTTTATATTGAAGCGCCCAGAGATTTCTGTGTCAAGCGTACCATGGAACATATGGGAGTAACAGAAGAGGTGGCTCATGCAACCATTTCCCATACCGATAAATATCGTGCGGATTACTATGAGTATTATACCCATGGCAACAGTTGGACCAATCCCATCAATTACGACATGACACTGAATAGTGAAAAGGTCGGTATAGATGAATGTGTTGAGCTGTTGAAGAACTATTTAAAGATAAAAGGCTTGATTTAACCTGCGCAAAAATATAAACTATAAAGGGTGGGGCTGTCGCAACGATACTTTACTGCAACAGCCCCCTTTTTAACCATAAACAATACCGGAATGGAGGAAAGCATGGACTATTTATCACATAATATCGGAGTCAATTTAAACAGAATCAGACGTTCCAAGGGAATGAGCCTTGATGTGGTAGCGGAACAGACCGGCGTCAGCAAAAGCATGCTGGCACAGATTGAAAAAGGAGACAGCAATCCATCCATCGGCACTCTGGGTAAAATCATCAGCGGCCTTCGAATTAGCTTTGATGATTTGATTGATACACCTCCGCAGGACACCTTTCTTGTCAAGGTCAAGTCTACCATTCCTACCAAGGAAATGCCCGGTCAATATAAGGTATGGACATGCTTTCCCATCGAGGACAATAATATGGTGGAGATTTACCGGATTGACATTGAACCGGGAGGAGCCTACGTCAGCGGCAGTCATGGTGAACGGACGCGAGAATATATTTCCATTCGCGAGGGCGAGCTTCTGATTGAGTTAAAAGAAGGTTCCCACCTGGTTACCAGAGATGATGTGTTCCGTTTTGAATCCGACAGAGAGCATCGATATGTCAACGCCGGCAGTAAAACGGTGAGCTTCATGACCTTTTTCGTCGTATATTGATATGCGTCCAATATAATATACATTATTCATAAAAAAGAACTTTTAAAAAAGTTCAAATGCCCGTATTGACAGCATATATGTTTTATGCTATGATTCACTTGTTCAATATAAAGGACATGAAGACAAAGGCGTCAACGATAGATAATCGTTGGCGTTTTTTATTTTTAAGGAGGATGAAGTTATGAAATTAAGGGATCAGGGACTGACCAAAGAACAAATCAAAGAAAAAGTAAACAAGTACATGATTGAAACCTATGAGCGTTTCGATTTCCTGGCTGAAACCGCTAAGGACATGTATATTTATGATGAAGACGGTACGCCGTATCTGGATTTCTATGCAGGTATTGCTGTAAACAGTGCAGGTAACTGCAACGAAAAAGTTGTCGCTGCCATTCAGGATCAGGCAAAGGATATCATTCATACCTTCAACTATCCTTATACGATTCCTCAGGCATTGCTGGCAGAAAAAATCTGCACTACAATCGGCATGGATAAGATTTTCTATCAGAACTCCGGTACAGAAGCCAATGAAGCCATGATTAAGATGGCAAGAAAGTATGGTGTTGAAAAATACGGCCCGAACAAATATAACATTGTAACAGCAAAGATGTCTTTCCATGGACGTACCTTCGGCTCCATGAGTGCGACCGGACAACCCGACAATGCCTGCCAGATCGGTTTCGGCAGCATGACACCCGGCTTTACTTATGCAGAATTCAACAATCTGGATTCCTTTAAAGCCGCTGTCACAGAAGATACCATCGGTATCATGATCGAGCCTGTTCAGGGCGAAGGCGGTGTTCATCCGGCTACACAGGAATTCATGACCGGCCTTAGAAAGCTCTGCGATGAAAAGGGCATCCTGTTACTGCTTGACGAAGTACAGACCGGCTGGTGCAGAACCGGTGCTGTTATGTCATTTATGAACTATGGCGTCAAACCGGACATCGTATCCATGGCAAAAGCAATGGGTGGTGGTATGCCTATCGGCGCTATCTGTGCTACAGCAGAGGTTGCAAAAGCCTTTACACCAGGTTCCCATGGTACTACATACGGCGGACATCCCGTAAGCTGCGCCGCATCACTTGCCCAGATTACCGAGCTTCTTGACAGAGATCTTGCAGGCAATGCCAAAAAAATGGGTGCTTACTTTATGGAACAATTGAAAACTCTTCCTCACATCAAGGAAGTACGTGGCCAGGGTCTTCTGGTTGGTGTTGAGTTCGACGACACCATCGGCGGTGTGGATGTAAAACATAAATGCTTTGATAAGAAGCTTCTCATTACTGCAATCGGCGCACATACCATCCGTATGGTTCCGCCTCTGATTCTGACAGAAGCAGACTGTGACAAAGCAGTTGCCATTCTCAGAGAATCCGTAGAAGAACTGGCATAAACCCGGCTGTTTTATAGCAGTTCAATATTCAGAAAGGTATGGTTATTGAGATGAAGGATTTTACATTTTCTGTTCCCCAAAATATTGTTGTAGGAAAAGGAAGTATCGGTAAGCTCCCGGAGCTTGCTAAAGAGCTGGGCGGAACCCATGCTTTCATAGTATCAGATCCGTTTTTGAATCAAATAGGACTGGTGAAAAAGTGTGCAGACAATCTGGTGCTGTCCGGAATGAAATGTGATGCGTTTACGGAGACAGAGGGCAATCCTTCTGTAGAGACCGTGAATAAGGCCACCGATGCATTCCTGGCAAGCGGGGCAGATTTTATCGTCGCACTGGGCGGCGGTTCTCCCATGGATGTTGCTAAAGCGGTAGGCGTCCTGGCCAAATACGGCGGCAGCATCACAGAGTATGAAGGTGGCGGAAAGGTGCCGGGCGATATCATTCCCCTGATTGCCATTCCGACGACTGCCGGAACCGGCTCGGAGGTAACTGCCTTTTCCGTTATCACAGACCACAGTAGGAATTACAAGCTTACCGTATTCAGCTATAAGCTGATTCCTTCCTATGCTATATTGGATGCGGAACTGATTACGACCGCGCCGGCATCCGTAGCCGCAGCATGCGGTATCGATGCTCTGATTCATGCCCTGGAGGCCTATATTTCTACAGCGGCATCCCCCTTCACCGATGCCATGGCCGAAAAAGCAATGGAACTTATCGGCGGTAACATCAGAAGATACGTTGCTAACAGAGGAGATGTGGAGGCAGCAGAAGCCATGCAGGTTGGCGCTCTCTTTGCCGGCATTGCCTTTTCCTGGGCAAGACTGGGCAATGTACATGCCATGAGCCATCCGGTAAGTGCATATTTTAACGTGCCCCATGGCGTTGCCAATGCAATCCTGCTTCCCACAATCGTAGAGTACAATGCGCTGGCAGATAAGGGCAAATATTTCAACATCTACAATTATGTTGCGGAGCTCCCTGTCACAAGAGACGCTTTTGTTCCTGACATGCTGGCTGCGAAGCTTCGTGAACTGAATGCTTCCCTTGGTATTCCCGCTTCCTTAAGTGCGGTGGGCGTACAGGAGGATAAATTCGACGCTATGGCAGATGATGCCATGAAGAGCGGCAATGTGGCAGTAAATCCCAGAGCCACTACCAAAAAAGATATTTTGGCGCTCTACCGCAAGGCGTTTTAGAAACATGAAAGAAGTTTAAAACGTATAAAAG
>JBJFCM010000185.1:0-1719 GCA_051888955.1 Lachnospiraceae bacterium
CAAATCAGATATACCATTATTTGGATTATGGCAAATTTCTCATAATGGCTCAAATTTCCTAATTATGCTTTCTTATGAACCTGTAATAATCTGTTCATCCTGTAAAACATTATCTGATTACGATTTATCATGCTATACTTAAAGTAAGTATAGCATGCAGATATTAACAAATCCATCGTTTCTTTTAATCTGCTGGATTTCACTCTTTTCCAGGATCATCCGGAATTTTATGCTACCTACAGGCTGCTGAACGTAAAAAACCATACGATGTATAGTAACAAGCTGTGCCTTTCTGTGCTAAACTTAACTCGTATCAATTTAGCCACTGAGGAGGACAGAGCGTATGGTATCGACCATTGGGCCGCCCTCTTCAAATCCACCACATGGGAGGAGATCAAGATGCTTGCACAGGAAAATGAAGATATTAGGGAAGCCTCCGATACAATCTACCAGCTCAGTCAGGAAGAAGAGATCCGTCAGCAGTGTGAAGCCCGTGAGGACTACTACCGCAGACAACGTTCCGTGCAGAACCGCATAAAAAATCTGGAAAAAGCAAATGAGGAAAAGGATGCCCTGATTGCTACCCTTAAGACAGAAATTGAACAGTTAAAAAAATCGTAAAAACACCAATTTTCCACAGATATTCATTTCTGTTTTACCATGCGCTTTTCACAGCTTTTCATAAGCCCACAGATTTTTAATCTGATACTGCAAGGTATCAAATGTCCAGCGCCTGCTGCTTCTTTCCCTGCTGTTAGGATCATTCACCATAAAACCGTTTTCATCATAACCATAGATTACGATAAAATGCCCTGTGGTAGTGAAGTCCCCCGGCCGCATGGCACAAATGATAGGGCATCCCCTGTCCAGATACCGCTCCATTTCCTCTTCATCCAGCCCCAATTCGGTAGCTGCAATCCCATAGGCAGCCGGCGCCTCCGTCATCAGCGTCCAAGCGGTTCCCGTTCCCGACACATAATAGCCGTTCTGCATGCTGTAGTCCGCCAGCTTATCCGGCGTAGCACTCTCATCATTCGTAAGGGCAAAAATCACCATGGACAGACAGGTTGGACCACAACCCGAAATTCCGATATTGCTTTCTCCATAAGGGGCATATCCCCACCGCTCATCCCACTGTAAGAACAAAGGAAATTCCTGCTCTTTTTCTTCATCCGTAATGCCACCGGTGACACTTCCGTCAGAAGTAAGATATCCCTTCACGAATTCCGTCATTTCCGGGTTGTTTGCCAGCGCCTTTAAAAGCGCTTCCGGGTAGGCATCCCTATTTGCATAAATTTGGGCGATATCCGCATCTTCCGGGGAAAGCTCAGCCAGCCTTTCTTCGACCTCTTCCTCATTCAGGACCCTTATATCCCGAATGCTGCCGTCGGCTGCTCCGGTGGTTGTAATGTTTTCGCTTTGTTCCGACACGAGTGTCATAATTGTTTTGCCGCATTTGCCGATGATTCCTACCAAAACTACCATTACCAGAATATTGCAGAAAAGCTTTATTCTTTGGCGTCTTTTTCTTCTTCGCAATCTTTCCTGTCTTCTTTGTACTGTACTCATGCCGCTCTCCCTCTAAGGATTATGTATTGTTCCACTGGTCTTTCATGAAATAAAAAATCGATGCTGTCCTTCAGTATAAACAGCACCGATTTCTTTTCTTTTTACATTTTGTTAAATTTGCTTTGGGGATTTCTTAAGGTTTTATGAATG
>JBJFCM010000186.1:0-7369 GCA_051888955.1 Lachnospiraceae bacterium
GCTCTTTATCTGTGCCGACCACGGCAATGCCGAGCAGCTGGTGGATTATGAGACGGGAGCTCCGTTCACGGCTCACACCACAAATCAGGTGCCGTTTATTCTCGTGAATTATGATTCTGCCTATACTCTGCGGGAGGGTGGATGTCTGGCAGATATCGTGCCCACACTGATTCAGATTATGGGTAAGGAACAGCCTGCGGAAATGACAGGTAAATCTCTGTTATTAAAAAAGTGATTTTGAAACAATTCGTCGAAGCTTGTCGATGAGCGAAAAATCATAATTCAGCGATTATGTGGTATACTGAATATAAGGTAAAGACAATCATTCTGCGCAGCCTTGAAAGCTGCGCAGTTTTTTCAAAAGGAGGTATACGATATGAGCGCATATATGAAAATCGTGAAGGTACACGGAAGAGAAATTCTGGACTCCAGGGGGAATCCTACGGTGGAAGCAGAGGTAACCGTAGAAAATCCAGGTAACGGCAGGCTTTATATGGGAAGCGCGGCAGTGCCGTCAGGTGCCAGCACGGGGCGTTTTGAAGCCGTAGAGCTGCGGGACGCAGAGACACGTTATTTTGGTCTGGGGGTCAACCATGCGGTAGAAAACATCAACAGCAAGATACAGCCACTGCTTTTAGGAAAAAATGCACTGGAGCAGACGGAAATCGATAAGCTTTTGGTAGAAGCGGATGGCACTGAAAATAAGGCGAATCTGGGAGCAAATGCTACATTGGGAGTATCCATGGCCTGTGCCAGAGCGGCAGCAGCAGCCCTGGAGATGCCCCTGTATCGTTATTTGGGAGGCATTCATACCCATTTGCTGCCGGTTCCCATGATGAACATTTTGAATGGAGGCAAACATGCCACCAATACAGTGGATTTTCAGGAATTCATGATCATGCCGGTTAAGGCAGACACCTTCAGAGAAGCCCTGCGTGTCTGCTCGGAGGTTTACCACAATCTGAAAAAAATCCTGCAGAGCAAAGGATTGTCCACCGGCGTGGGAGATGAAGGCGGTTTCGCACCTGATCTGCCGGATGCGGAGGCCGTGCTTTCCCTGATTGTGGAAGCGGTTAAGGCAGCCGGCTATGTGCCGGGAGAGGATATTAAGATTGCGTTGGATGTTGCCAGCAGCGAGTTATATAACGAGGAGACCGGCATGTACTATTTCCCGGGAGAAAGCAAGCTGAAAGGACATGAGGTAGTAAGGAATACAGAAGAAATGATTGCTTACTATGAAGAACTGATTGCCAATTATCCGATTATTTCTATTGAAGACGGACTTTCTGAGGATGATTGGGATGGATTTAAACAGCTTACGGAAAGGCTTGGCGGAAAGGTGCAGCTAGTAGGAGATGATCTGTTTGTTACCAATGTAAAGCGGTTGGATGCGGGCATCAAGCTTCAGGTGGCCAATGCTATTCTGGTAAAGGTAAACCAGATCGGTACCCTTTCCGAGACCTTCGATGCAGTGGAAATGGCACAGAAAAACGGGTATAATGCCATTATATCCCATCGCTCCGGTGAGACAGAGGATGCCATCATTGCGGATATCGCGGTGGCACTGAACGCCGGACAGATTAAGACCGGCGCACCCTGCAGGTCAGACAGAGTGGCAAAATACAACAGGCTTTTGAAAATTGAAGAGGAACTGGAAAACAGCGCCTGCTATAACGCTCATTCCGTGCGCCTTGAAAAATTTTTATAAAATTGCAAAAGAATGTTTATGCATAAATACATTAAATATGTAAGAAGATATGAATTTTTATACAAAATAGAATAAAAAATACAGTAAATATGCAGTTTTACAATGAAACGTTTCAAAACGTTAACACGCTAAATTCATGAAGTTTACTTGACAATTACTGAAATTTTACGTATTATTGCAACTAAGGTTTTATTGCAGTTACCTTTCGTATAAATATGAAGTATCATGCTACGCATAATGGGGTGGGTAAGGTAATTTATCCACCCTTGTTTTTGATAATGAGGTTAGGAACGTGCTTTCATCTAAATATGTGAAGGATTACCGGATGGATACGGAGATGACAAAGTCCGGTAAGGTGAAAAGGAAAATGATATATACAGGTCCTTTATACAGATGGGAGCTGTCAGAAGAAGTGTTAAAAAAACTTCGACTGAGGTATTTGCTGTTATGTGTGGCAGGATGGATAATCTTTATCGGCAGCATGTTGTTTTACAGTAATCTGTCCCGTATCTGGTATGTGATACTTCCTTATGCGTGTCTGCTGTTGGTGTTCTCTTTTTTTAGTGCAGCGGTTTATAATCTTTTTACCGCAAAGCAGCCCATGAGCAGAGAGGTAAAGGACAAAACCTTTGACCGTCTGAAAGGCTCTTCCCTGGTGGGAATGGTATTCTGTGCCGGAGCATTTGCCGGTGAGGTGGCAGCCCGCATTGTCTTTCAGGAATTTGGTGGATGGGGAGACGGTTTATTTATGGCCGCGACTATCCTTCTTTTCTTTATTTTACTTTATGCATTTAAGGAAGGAAAGCAACTGATGGTTTCAGAAGAGATAAATCCGGTTGCGGAAGAGTGGAAGGATAAGTGATTTTGGTATTATGCAGGCAACTGCTTAATATATTTTTCAAATCTATCAAAGGAGGATAATATTATGAAAAATGGTTTCATGAGAAAACTGGCGCTTGCCATGGCTGCAGTTATGGTTGCCGGTTCTCTGACCGCATGTGGTGATACGACTGATGCACCTGCGGAAACTACTCCCAGCACGGAGACAACTACCGCAGATACTACAGAAGCTACTACCACAGAAACTGCTGGAAATGAAGACAACAACACATTAGTAGTTGGTATGGATTATTTCTCCAGCAAATTCAGTACATTCTTTAGTAAGACATCTTACGACACAAACGTAGCAGATATGACAACAGTTTATCTGCTGACCACAGACCGTGGCGGCGCTGTTGTAATGAATGGTATCGAAGGTGAGACTGTTCCTTACAACGGAACCGATTACACCTACTATGGTATGGGTGATTGCGTAGTAACCCAGAACGATGACGGTACGGTTTACTATGACATTACCATCAGAGATGATGTAACCTTCAGCGATGGCACACCTGTTACCATTGATGATGCAATCTTCTCTATGTATGTATTGTGTGATCCTACCTATGACGGCTCCGGCTCTCTGTATGCACAGCCCATCGTTGGTATGGATGAATACAGAAGCGGTATGGAATCTCTGACCAATCTGCTTGCAGCAGCAGGCCGAGACAATACCGATTTCACATACTGGACAGAGGAAGAGCAGACCGCATTCTGGACTGCTCTGGATGCAGCAGGCGATATCTTTGTTCAGGAAATCGTAGACTACTGCGTGGCAGCACTTGGAGACTATCTTTCTTCCGTAGGTGACAGTGAGGTTGCTCTTGGTATGTATGCATGGGGCTTTGGTGCTCCTAACGAGGATGGTACCAAGATTACAGGTGCAGGTACAGGTACAGAATACGATACCGCAACTGTTACCAATGCAGATTACTTCTATGAAATGCTGGAAGCTTATGGATACGATCTTCTGACCTTAAGTGACGTTGAGTCCGCTGGTTCTGATCTGCTTGAACTGCTCTATGCTAATCTGGGCGATGCAGCAGCTAATTATCAGAAGGGTGTTAATACCGGTGACAGCGCTCCCAGCATTGCAGGTATTGAGAAGACCGGTGATTACTCCATGAGAATCACCATGAGCAAGTTCGATGCAACCTCCATCTACACAGTTGCAGGTATTCCTCTTGCTCCTATGCACTACTATGGTTCCGCAGATTTATATGATTATGACAACAATTCCTTCGGTTTTGTGAAGGGTGATTTAAGCCTGGTAAGATCAAAGACCACTTCTCCTATGGGCGCTGGTCCTTATGTATTCCAGAGCTATGAGAACGGTGTTGTTACCTTTACTGCTAACGACACTTACTTCAAGGGTACTCCTAAGACCAAGACTATTCTGTTTAAGGAAACTCCTTCTACAGATAAGCTGACCGGTATTGCAAGCGGTACCTTTGATATTTCCGATCCTTCCATCAACGTATCCGTACTGGATTCCATCAAAGGCTACAACAGCAACGGTGAGATTGCCGGTGATGTGCTGACTACAGAACTGATCGACTTCCGTGGCTATGGCTATATGGGTATCTGTGCAGAAAACGTAAAGGTTGGTGACGACAAGGGAAGTGAAGAGTCCAAGGCTTTAAGAAAGGCATTCGCTACCATGCTCGCAGTATATCGTGACACTGTAGTAAACTCCTACTATGGAGAAATGGCAGAAGTAATTCAGTATCCTATTTCCAATACTTCCTGGGCAGCTCCCCAGCCTGCAGATGAAGGCTATGAGATTGCTTACTCCAAGGATGTAGATGGCAACCCGATTTACACAGCAGATATGTCTGAGGAAGAGAAGTATGAGGCAGCTCTGCAGGCAGCTATCGGCTTCTTCAAGAAGGCTGGTTATACCTGGGATGAAGCAGAAGGTAAATTTACAGCAGCTCCCGAAGGTGCTGAGTTGACCTATGAATTCATCATCGCTGCAGACGGTGTAGGTGATCACCCTCTGTTCGGTATCCTGACTGCTGTTAAGGAAGCACTTGCTCCTATCGGCATTACACTGGAAATCAATGACCCTTCCGATTCTAACGAACTGTGGAACAAGCTGGAGGGCGGCACCGGTGAGATGTGGGCTGCTGCATGGCAGGCAACCGCTGACCCGGATATGTATCAGATTTACTACTCCACTAACGTTGTAGGCGGTGGCGGTACCGAGTCTAACCATTACAGCATCCAGGATGACACTTTGGATGAACTGATTATGGAAGCAAGAGAAAGTGCTGATCAGTCCTTCCGTAAGGCAACCTACAAAGAGGCAATGGATATCATTCTTGACTGGGGTGTTGAAATTCCTGCATACCAGAGACAGGAAGCTAACGTATTCAGTACCGAGAGAATCAACATTGATTCCCTGGCTAAGGATATGACTCCTTACTATGGCTGGTTATCTGAAGTTGAAAATATTGAGATGAACTAAAAAGTCCTGAGACTTATAGGTAGTTTATTCACACAGGGCCTGTATCTTGATGCAGGCCCTTGTTGTGAAAAACTGTGCAGGCACAGTGATGAAGTATAGCGGAAAAGCCGGTGTCCGGAAGGATGGACCGGGCATAGAGAAAATACAGGCGGTGTAAAACATGTTAAAATTTATTCTCAAACGACTTGGCATTAGTGTTATCATATTCTTTTTTGCAACATTTATTATTTATGCATTGGAATGCTCTCTGCCTACCAGTTATGTGGAGAGAACAGCGCGGGAGCTTGCCACCAAGCCCGGCAGCACCAAGAGCGCACAGCAATGGATTGATGAATTGAATGCCCAGTATGGTATGGACAAGGGTATTGTACAGGGGTACTTTGTCTGGCTGGGAAATTCTGTACAGGGAAATTTCGGAGAAAGCTGGAACTGGACTGTTCCGGTTACAGAAGAGTTTAATAAGACAGTTTGGTATAGTTTTATTTTAGGTTTGATAGCATTTATTTTGGAAATTATCATTGCGATTCCACTCGGTGTAGTGGCAGCAAGAAAACAATATAGTATTACAGATTATGCGGTTACGGTCATATCGTTGATCGGTATCTCCATGCCCACCTTCTTTGTGGCAACGATTTTGAAGTTGATTTTCTCTGTGAAGCTGGGATGGTTCGAACTGAGTGGTATGCAGGGCCGTAATTATGCAAATTTAAGCGAATTTGGAAAATTCATGGATATGGCAGCTCATATGGTGCTTCCGACTATCACATTGGTTGTTGTCAGTGTGGGTAGTCTCATGCGTTACACCAGAACCAATATGCTGGAGGTGCTGAATGCTGATTATATCCGTACTGCCAGGGCGAAGGGTCTGCCGGAAAGTAAGGTTATCGGTCGTCACGCGTTCCGTAATACCTTGATTCCTCTGGTGACTGTTTTAGGAAGTTCCTTGCCCGGATTATTTGCAGGAGCGCTTATCACGGAAACATTATTTGGTATCCGTGGTATCGGCTATGCATCCTATTATTCCATGATCAATGGAGATATACCGTTTACCATGTTCTATCTGGCATTTGTGTCAATATTGACTTTACTGGGTAACCTGATTGCGGATATTCTTTATGCTGTGGTTGACCCCCGTGTACGAGTGAATTAGGAGGCAGCGTAAGTAAAATGGATAAGAAGAATTTTAATGAGGTATTAAAGAAGCAGGAGCAGGAAGAAGAAAAGCTTTTGCATGAAAGACAGGGTGAAGAAGGGGAGATGACCCTGGATGATACGGAACGTGTCAAGGTTTTAAGTCCCGGCAGGTTGGTCTTTAATCGTTTTATTCGAAATAAGCTGGCTATTGTAGGAAGTATAGTGCTCATTGCAATGTTTATATTTTCCTTTATCTGCCCGATTTTCTATCCCTACAGCCAGACAGAGATTTTTTACAAATATGATAAGGTCATGGTAAATTATGCGCAGGCCTCTGAAAGAACGGAGTATTCTACGCTGATGATTAACGATGCACAGATTGATAAGTCCGTGAAGAATCGTTTAAATGCTTACATCTCGCAGATGAAGCAGGAGGGCCTGACAGAAATGAGCGTAACGGATGACAACGGTATTGCGTATGTCATCCGCAAAGAAGAGGATAATATTTATACCCTGGGGCAGGAAGATGCAAAGGAAATCTGCACCATGGGTGGCTTGAGTACTGTTGCAAGCTATAACAGTATCTTTAAGCAGTTGGAGTTTACCGGAGAAGCAATCACTGACGAAGGCTTTGCAACTGCTTTGGACAAAGCGGTAACGGATGGTAAGGAAGAGTTTTCCTATGATGGCACTACTTATCAGTTGACCGCAGGTAGAAAAGGCAATTATACTGTTTCACAGGTAGACGATACAATCCAGTATGTTGGTACTGCCGAAGGAGCAGATTTTGAAACAGCATTATTGGAAAATCTGGATAATGGTACCTTTTCTGTAAATGGAAAGAATTATACGATTTCCGAAAAAGACGGAAGTGTAACCGTTTATGAAGCGGGAGAGGTAAGGCAGGTAGCATATCTGACTACCTATGTATTTGATGCTTATGCTGATGCGTCATCCATCACAGAAGAGTTCCGGCTGGGTGCAATCTCCGCAGTGCTTGGTGACGGCAGCTTCAGTGTGGGAGATAAGTCTTATACCCTGAAGAACGAGGAAGATGAAATCATTATTTATGATACTGCCGATCAGGAAAATCCTTTTGCAGCATTCTCCACTGTAGCAGTACGTGCTTACAGCGGTGAGGATACCATGGAATTTGGATTTAAAGAAGAACTGCGTGC
>JBJFCM010000187.1:0-7324 GCA_051888955.1 Lachnospiraceae bacterium
TCTGCAGTTTCTTTCCGGGCGGCTGCGCAATGATACGGATGCCCGCTTCCAGAATATCCTCATCCTCCTGCAGTTCCAGGCTTCCCTTTCCGCCGCCAAACAATTCCTTGAATACCTTATCGAATTCCCTATTTATCTCTCCGAACTTCTCATTGAACTGCTTTCTCATGGCAGTATCCAGTTCCGTAATGATACCCTCCAGAGTCTTTTCTGCCTCTACCAGATCATCATGTTGGTTCTTTAAGAAGGTATATCTTTCCATCAGGTTCTTATAATCTTCAATAGCATTGACGTTTACATCACCCAGCTTCTTGATCTGATCCTTCAATACGGCAATTTCCTTCTTCATGGCCGGCAGATCCGTCATCTCCTCATTCCGTATGGAAGCTGCATCCGAAAGCGTAATCTCATATTCATCCCACATATAGTTTATCTGGGTTTCCATGGATTCCTCTATTTTTTCCTTCTGGGCATTCAGACGATACACTTCCTTATCCAATGCTGTCATCTGCTCAGACAGGTCTTCTCTTTCCTTAAAGAAATTCTTTTGCTTTGCAGAAAGTTCTTCCTTTCTGGCTATATTTTCGGTCAGTTCCTGCTTCGACTGGGTCTGTGAGGTATGGGAAGCCGCAATGGTCTTCTCAATCTCTGAGATATTCCTGTTCTTTTCCTCCACATTGCGGGCATTTTCTGCAAGTCCTTCATTGATTTCAGCAAGCTCCGCAGAAAATCTCGCGATTTCGCCATTTATACGGTCCACATTCTGCTGATGGAATTCCTGGGTCTGGAGCATCTTCTCCACCTTCATATCCCATTCGGATACCTTAGCGGCGCTTTCCGTCTCCTCTCCTCTGCACACCTCCAGTTCTTTCTGGAATTCTGCGATCTGCCCTTCGACGGATTTTTCCAGTTCCTCAGAGGAAGCCAGTTCCCGTGTAATCTCTTCCTTGCTGCTCTTTATATCCAGAATCTGCTTTTCTATCTCTTTTTCTTCACTCTTTAAGGATTTTGAGCCTTCTTCCGCCTCTTCCATACGCGCTGTTGCAGTCTCCACATTCATCCGTGCGGTATTCTGCTCAATGAATTTCTTTTGAATATCGGCTTTTAGGGCCTCTAACTCCATGCGCATATGATTGCGTTTTTCCTTTAAGGCTTCTATTTCCTCATTGATCTGCTTTGTAGAAGCAAGCAGCTTTTCCACCTTTTTTTCCAGTTCTTCCATTTCACGGCGTCTGCCCAGAAGATTGCTGTTATTCTTAAAAGCACCACCGCTGATGGCACCGCCGGGTACCAAAAGTTCTCCTTCTATCGTGACCATACGGATGCCGTAATCAAACTTTCTGGCAATCTTCACGGCATTGTCCACATTGTCCACTACCATGATGCGTCCCAGCATAGCCTTTGCCACATCACGGTATTTCTTGTCAATCTGCACCAGTTCATCCGCCATACCGATAACGCCCTTTTCCTTTAAGGCTTCCGGGGTCTTGAATTCCTGGGGATTCTTAATGCTGGTAAGCGGTAAAAAGGTCGCCCTTCCCAGCTTATTTTTCTTTAAAAAGCCAATCATTCTCTTGGCAGTTTCTTCATCATCCGTAACAACATTCTGGATATTACCGCCCAGTGCCGTTTCAATAGCAGTTTCGTATTTCTGATCCACCTTGATGATATCTGCTACGACACCGATGATGCCTTTTTCGGTATCCTTCTGCTCCATCACCTTTTTCACACTGCCGCCATAACCTTCATAGCGTTCCGTCAGATTGGAAAGAGCCTCCAGCCTGGATTTTTCCTGATGATACTGCTCCTGGGTCTCCCTCAGAGAAGCATCCTTGGCAGCAAGCATTTCCCGGATGCTCACAAGCTCTTTTTCACTGCTCCCGGCCTTTTCGTTCATACCCTTCAGTTCTTCGGAAACAGCCTCAAACTTTTCCTTTAACTGTCTGATGGTTTCTTCCTGTGTCGCTTCATCGGATTTGGCACGGAGAAGTCTGGAATTCAGCTCTGCTTTTCTGATGGCAATCTGCTCCATCATGGTATCATAACGCCCCAGCTTGGACTTTATGGTAGCACGCTGGTTCAGTTCTCCGATAATGGTATTCTTACCGTTCTCAATCTGTTCATTTAATTCTTCAATACGGCTCTGTACCTGCTCTAAGTGAGCCTTGACCTCATCCCTCGTAGACACGATATCGGCCACCTGCTCATCAATTGTCCTCTTTTCCTGCAGGATAGCTTCCTTATCAACATTCTTTGCATCAATCTCTGCCTGTACGTTTTTCTGACGGTTTCTAAAATGCTGCTCGTTGTCGTTTGCAGAATGAATCTGTTCCTTTAAGACGTTGATTTCGCCCTCCAGCTTTCCTCTCAGAACGGAGGTATCCGTCAGGTTGGTCCGGGCCAGCTCAATAGCAGCTTCTAAGCTCTCTATCTCCGCCTGTATCTTTTCATACTCTTCCTTGATGTTCTCATATTTGCTGCCGGTAGTCTCCAAATCTTTGGCAGCAATACCATATTTTTCCTCTATGGAAGCAAGCTGCTCCTTCAAACGGTTATGCTCCAGTAAGAACATATTCACGTCCAGCGCTTTTAATTCTTCTTTTTTCTTCAGATAAACCTTAGCTACCTCTGACTGCTTTTCTAACGGCTTTACCTGCTTCTCCAATTCAGAAAGAATGTCATTGACACGCACCAGATTGGCTTTCTCGTCCTCCAGCTTTTTCTGTGCTGCATACTTTCTGCGCTTAAATTTTACAATGCCTGCAGCTTCATCAAAAAGCTCCCGGCGCTCCTCCGGCTTACCGCTTAAGATTTTATCAATCTGACCCTGACCGATAATGGAATAGCCTTCCTTACCGATACCGGTATCATAAAACAGCTCGTTGACATCCTTTAATCTGCATGCAGAACCGTTAATCAGATATTCACTTTCTCCGGAACGGTAGATTCTTCTGGCAACCGTCACCTCATCATAATCAATGGCAAGCTGATGGTCCGAATTATCCAGTGTAATCGCCACATAAGCATAGCTTAAGGGCTTTCTGGTCTCTGTTCCCGAGAAAATGACATCCTGCATGGATGCTCCACGAAGCTGTTTGATTCTCTGTTCACCCAGCACCCAGCGAACCGCATCCGCAACGTTGGATTTACCGCTTCCGTTAGGGCCTACGATACCCGTAATGCCATTGTGAAACTGAAATGTTATTTTGTTTGCAAAGGATTTAAAACCGTATACCTCAATACTTTTTAAATACATGTGTCCTTCCCTTTCCTGCCCGTCTTCCTTAAGCCAAGCAGTGCCTCATAAGCAGCCTGCTGTTCTGCCGCCTTTTTGGTTCTTCCGTGTCCTGTGCCCAGTACCTTGCCCTCCATGATGACCTCCACCACGAACAGCTTATCGTGCTCCGGCCCTGACTCTTCTATCAGTTCATAGTGAAACTCTTTCTTTAAGTGTCCCTGAATATATTCCTGAAGATTCGTCTTGCTGTCAAAAAATAATTGCTTATTGTCTAAATCCGAAAGGACGAAACGATAAATATATGCCTTTGCTTCCTCCATGCCTCCATCCAGAAAAATGGCACCGATTACCGCTTCCATCACATCCGAGGTAATAGAATCCCGATTTCTTCCACCGGTGGCCTCTTCGCCTTTACCTAACAGCATGAATTTACCCAGTTCCAAATCCCTGGCACAAAAAGCCAATGCCGGTTCACACACCATGGAAGCCCTCATTTTCGTAAGCTGCCCCTCCGGTTTCTCCGGATGCTCATGAAAGAGGAAATCACTGGTAACAAGCTCCAATACCGCATCTCCTAAAAATTCCAGCCTTTCGTAATGCTTCTGTTTGTTGATTTTTTGCTCATTGGTAAAGGAGCTGTGCGTAACCGCCTGTTTTAACAGCGTTTTATCCTTAAAATGGTAGCCAATTCTGTTTTCCAGTTCGTCGAGAGTATATCCTTTCAGCATGAAATGTCCTTTCATAAACCAAGACTTCAAAATTTCCTAGCAAATAGCAAAGTATTCCTGACGCCGCCCTCCTAAAAAAGCTTGCGGCATACAGGAATACCTGAAAACTTCATAAGCAACCTCTGTTAGTTGTTGATTGCACTTTTAATCATCTCTACTGCTTCTTCTACAGTTGAAATCTTCTCTGCCTTTTCAGCAGGAACCTCAATATCAAATTCCTCTTCGATGCCCATGATTATCTGATAAACATCCAGTGAATCCGCACCCAGGTCATCCATAAAAGTAGATTCCATCGTAATCTCCTCAGGGTCAACATTCAGTACCTCTGCAATTACTTTTTTAAGCTTTTCAAATTCCATACTCCAAATCCTTCTTTCCTAATCTTCTAATGTAATCTTTTCTTTTATTTTATCATTAATCTTCTGCTCCGTAAATGTGACACATTGCAGAACAGAATTTTTGATTTCAACTGCATTGGAACTGCCGTGGCTCTTGACCACCAGACCGTTTAAGCCCAGCATGGGTGCCCCACCGTACTGCTCCAGATCAAATGCTTTCAGCGTCTTCTTCAATGCGGGCTTTACCAAAAGCGCTCCTATCTTACTGCGAAGACTCGTCATCATGCCCGCCTTAACCTTCTTAATCAGAGAAGCGCCTACCCCTTCGTACATCTTCAGGATAACGTTTCCCACAAAAGCTTCACAGACAATGACATCTGCCACACCGGCCGGAATATCCCTGGCTTCCACACTGCCGATAAAATTGATATCCGGACAGTTCTTTAAAAGCGGGAAAGTCTCCTTTACCAGGGCATTACCCTTTTCCTCCTCAGCACCGTTGTTCACAATGCCGACCTTGGGATTCTTCACTCCCATCACATTTTCCATGTATACAGAACCCATCTTGGCAAACTGTACAAGATGAGAGGGCCTTGCATCCACATTGGCACCACAGTCTACCAAAAGCGCTACACCATTTTCCGTGGGAATAAGTGGTGCGAGAGGCGGTCTCTCCACACCCTTGATACGTCCGACGATAATCTGACCACCTACCAGTACCGCACCGGTAGAACCCGCAGATACAAAGGCATCACAGGTACCATCCTTTACCATGTACATGGCCTTCACGATGGAAGAATCCTTTTTCCGGCGGATAGCCATAACCGGCGGTTCTGCCGTCTCAATGACTTCCTCTGCATGTACTATTTCCACCTGGGCAGCATCATATGTATACTGGGAAAGTTCTTTCTCGATAATGTCCTGTTTACCTACCAGAAAGACCTTTACACGTTTGTCTTCATTGACTGCATCCACAGCGCCCTTTATAATCTCAACCGGCGCGTTGTCACCACCCATGGCATCTACTGCTACTTTTACCATATCTGCCATCCTATTGCTTCCTTTCCTGAGGGAAAATCCTACGTCCGCTGCCTTTAAAACAGTAGACCCTTTTCTACTATACTAGACGAATATACAAAAATCAAGTCAAAAATAACACTTTAAACCCGTCTTTAAACCAGTCCGCAAAAATGAGCAATCAAATACAGGATAAACAGATGTACCGGATAAAATGCATAGAAGAAATATTTCATCCGTAATCCCCTTTTCCCATTATAAAAACCAATGGGAATAAAAGCTAACGGTGCCGTAATTTCCCATAAAAAGGCAATACAACCTGCAAGGATCTGCTGCCATTTCTTCTTACGGAAAATATAAAGTACCATAATACAGACAACGCCAATGGCGGAATAATCAGTCTTTAAAAGTTCCGCTACCGCCGCTCCTGCGACAAGTGCCAATGCATATAACGGTATCTTTACATATTTATTGACTTTCAGTTTCTCTTCAATTGCCCTGTAAGCAATCATAACCATGAGTCCAAGGAACAGGGTAAAAAACACATTCTGATAGCCCCAGTAAAAAGCTTTTCCATGAAAAGCGAGGTCAAATGGTATCTCGGAAATCAATGCAAATGCTCCCAGCCTCAATGCATATTTCCTGACATCATGAGTATGTGCAAAGCCTTCTACCAGCAAAAAGCAAAATATAGGGAAGCCGATACGTCCGATAAGCTGCCTCATAATAAATAACAAGGCAAGCAATCCGCCATATTCACTCATAAACTGCATGATTCTTTCCATATCACCGCTTTCCGTAACGGAAATAAATCCAACATTAATCAGTATGCGTTCCAAAATTACAGCACCAATGTGGTCAATCAGCATCGCTACTATCGCAATCATCTTAATTGTACTTCCACTTATCCCCTTCTTTTGTTCCATTTCCTGTTTTCCCTGTGCATTCTGCACCATTACCGTACTATCCATTTTATCTCTCTCCCTTTTATTCCTGTTTTTACACACCTATGACAATAATATGTTTTTACCTGTCTGTCAATAACAGGTTTTTGACCCATATATTACCGCTATCCATATCAATCAATTCATGTTAGCATATGGCTTGTAACAATTTTGTAACATTTTTAAATCAAAAGGAGGATACATATGAAACACTTGAAAAAATATCAGACACTGGGACTGACCGCATTGACTGCAGGCACTCTGCTGCTCCCTCTGCCGGCCATGGCTGCCGAAAACGGTGCCTTTACTGTATATCAGGGAAATGTCGGTAAATGCAGCTATAAAATTATCATTGCCGGAAAGAACTGTAACCTGCCCGATATAAATCTGCCGGAGGCACCGGAAACGGTCTTGCCGGAGGCTCCCGAAACAAGCTTACCGGAAATGCCCGAAAACGGGCAGCCGGACAATGAAATTCAGGTTCCGGAAGAAGACCTGACATCCCATGCCTATATCAGCCGGATTGTGGAGCTTGTAAATGCAGAGCGCGCCAAAGAAGGCCTTGCCCCGCTTACTCTTGCTGCCGATATGACAAACGCCGCTATGGTACGTGCAAGAGAAATCCAGACAAGCTTCTCCCACACCCGTCCTAACGGCTCTTCCTTCTCCACTGCCCTTCGTGAAGCAGGCGTTTCCTATAACCGCGCCGGTGAGAACATCGCCTGGGGCCAGCGCTCTCCCGAAGAGGTGGTAACTGCCTGGATGAACAGTAGCGGCCATCGTGCCAACATCATGAACGCAGGCTTTTCCAGAATCGGTGTTGGTTACTTGACAAACGCATCCGGTACACCTTACTGGGTACAGTTGTTTGCAAACTAAGAAGAAATTCCACAGGAATTTCCTATAAAACGAAGAATAGGCCAGGTCATCTCCGGACCCTGGCCTTTCTTCTGAAATTGGGTTATTTTCCAAAAAAAATCAAGGACCTGAAGCCTCAAGTCCTTGATTTTATAGGAATTATAAATAATTAGTCCATGCTGATGATTTCTTTTTTATTGT
>JBJFCM010000188.1:0-7307 GCA_051888955.1 Lachnospiraceae bacterium
TTGGCAAAGTATACCTTTACAGAACAGTGTGAAGAGGTGCCCGGTATGCATCTGGGTGATGGAACAAAGAAAATCTTCCTAAATATGAGCAGTAAGAATGGCAGCCCGGAGCTGGTCAGCCTGCTACAATATATGAAGGAAACCAGGATAGATAATCCGGAGATTAAGGTAAAGGATAAGCGTATTCAGAAGCTGGATACGATAGTCAAAGAAGTGAAACAGTCAGAAGAATGGGAGGCTGTACAGATGAGTATTTTGAAGATTGGATTGGAAAAAGGAGAGGAAATCGGAAAGGAAATTGGAAGAGAGCAGGGAATTAAAGCCTTGATAGAAACCTGCGGAGAACTGGGATTGACAAAGGAAGATGTTCAGGATAGAGTAGAACAGAAATTTGAACTGACGAAAGAGGCAGCCAGGAAATTTATGGAGAAATATTGGACGAAACAGAAATAATCAATCTTAAGGAGACACACCCATGCACAAACTAAGTATACAATCTACAGGAACGATTAGGCAGGACAATATTGAGGCGGGGTACCGCATGATAAAGGAAGCGGGTTTTGACTGCGTGGATTTTAACTTCGACGAATTTCTGCATTGCGGCTTGGTACAGAACGGCGAAGTCAATGCCGTATTTGACAGGCCGGTGGAAGAGGTATGGCAGGATTTTAAACCCCATGCCCAGGCAGCGGCAAAATATGGACTGACCTTTGAACAGATGCATGCGCCTTTTCCGGTGATGCAGAAGGGAAAGGATGAGGTTAATGCGAAGATGTTCCGTGTGACGGAGAACTGCATGGACATCTGCTCCCGCATGGGCGGAAGATATATTGTGGTGCATCCTGTGAACCTGACTAACGAATGGAGCAAAAAGGAACAGTATGATTACAACATGGAGATGTATCAAAAGTTGATTCCACTGGCGAAGAAATACCATCTGATCATCTGCCTGGAGAATTTGTTTGTAGAAATAAACAGCCACCTTTTGGAGGGCATGGGCTCTGATTTTACGGAGGCAGCAGCTATGATAGATGAACTGAATGGGCTTGCCGGAGAGGAACTGTTCGGTTTTTGCTTTGATGTGGGACATGCGAATATCCTGGGGAAGAATCTTTACAGGTCGATAATGACCATGGGAAGCAGGATTAAGATTCTCCATATTCACGACAATGACGGCATCAGCGATTTACATACCATGCCTTTTACCTTTGCAAGAGGCTGGAACAATCTGATTACGGACTGGGATGGATTTTTAAGAGGACTGAAGGAAATCGGCTATGAAGGACCCATCAATTTTGAGACCTTCCGCTGCCTGCAGGGATTTCCTGAGGAATTGCACCCTTCCGTGCTGAAATTGCTGGCAGATATGGGCAGATATTTCGCGAAACAGATTGGTCAGGCAAACTATTTCTAAACAAAAACTTAATTTTTGATGAATTTGTTCTCTCCTCTTGAAAAAAAAGACGATATAACGTACACTATCCTTATAACGTATATTTTATTCATAAGGGAGGACTTTTATCATGACAAAAGCAGAGATTTTAAAGAAGGAAATTTTAAGACAGTATAGAAGCGTAAGACAGTTCGCTTTGGAGATGGGTATTCCTTACAGCACCTTGGTAACTGCACTGGAGCGCGGCATCGAAGGTATGGCATACGGCACTGTTATTAAGATGTGTGATAAGCTGAGCCTGAACCCGGTGGATTTCAGTTCCCTGGAGAGAGACACTTCCTTAGGTGCACAGCTTCTGGAAAACAGAGTAATGCAGTACTATGTAAAGCTGAATCAGAATGGCCGTGACAAGATTCTTGAGCTCATGGATGATTTCGTACAGATAGATAAGTATAAAGCAAAATCCAAAAAGTCCAAATAAGTATTTGGCGGAGAGATTAGGATGAATTATGATTATCTGATTGTCGGCGCGGGGCTGTTTGGCGCTGTGTTTGCAAGAGAAGTGCGGGCACAGGGCAGGACTTGCCTGGTCATTGATAAGCGCAGCCATATCGCCGGTAATATTTATACGGAAGAGGAAGCGGGTATTCAGGTACACAAATACGGGGCGCATATTTTCCATACTTCTAATAAGAAGGTTTGGGAGTATGTGCAGCAGTTCGCAGAGTTCAATCACTATGTGAACTCGCCGATAGCGGTGTACAAGGATGAACTTTACAATTTGCCCTTCAATATGAACACCTTCAGCAAGATGTGGGGTATCAGAACTCCTGCTCAGGCCAAAGAAAAGATCGCAACACAGATTGCCAGCCTTCATATTGAAGAACCCCGGAATCTGGAGGAGCAGGCGCTGTCACTGGTCGGTCCGGATGTTTATGAGAAGCTTATAAAGGGCTATACAGAGAAGCAGTGGGGTAGGGATTGCAAGGAACTTCCGGCCTTCATTATCAAACGGCTGCCACTTCGCTTTGTTTATGACAACAATTATTTTACTGATCCCTATCAGGGAATTCCTAAGGGCGGATATACGCAGATTGTGGAGAAACTTTTAGGGGATACCCCGGTGAGGCTTGGGATTTCTTACAGAGATTTTCTCACAGAAAATGCGGCAAAGGGTGACCGGGCCGATACCTTTCATAAGGTATTGTATACAGGCATGATTGATGAATACTTCGATTATTGTCTGGGCGAGCTGCAGTACCGTTCCCTTCGATTTGAAGAGGAAGTTCTGGAAGCCTGTGACAATTATCAGGGCAATGCAGTGGTAAATTATACGGAGCGGGAGGTCCCCTATACCCGTATCATCGAACACAAACACTTCGAGTTCGGCACACAGCCGGATACAATCATTACCAGGGAATATCCTGCAATGTGGAAGCGGGGAGATGAACCCTATTATCCCATCAATGATGAGCGGAATAATGCGCTTTTCGCACGCTATCAGGAAATGGCCCAAAAAGAAAAGGATGTTCTTTTCGGAGGCAGACTGGGACAGTATCGTTACTACGATATGGATAAGGTAATAGAGGCTGCGCTGAATATGGCAGCAGAAGAGTTAAGAGCATAAAGAACTTTAATGAAGAACAAGTAAAAAAGCACCTGTAGGAATTGCATTTCTACAGGTGCTTTTTAGCAGTAGCTGTTGAACATCATGCCGCTGTATGCGCTTGTTACATAAGGGCTTGCAAAATTGTGCCCCGGGTTTTTATAGGCTACGATAGTCCGGTTGACATAATTCATAGGATTTAAGGAAACCTGTGAGGTCTTCTGTATCAGCGCACTGGCAAAGCCCTTCAGTGCATCATAGGAGAAGGAACCGCTGGCTCCGGATGCGGACTCCTTTAAAAGATTGTCATCTATGGAGAGCGTGTTGTCAGCCTCTAAGTGGATGCCCATGCCTTCCATTTCATTTTGATAATGAGAAGCAATCCTTCCCATCTCCCGTACCAGACGGCCGCTTAGGTTCTGGCTGCCGCGGTAGGCACCTGTGGCATTGACGAAAGTATTGTAACTGCCAATCAGGGTATTGACATTGTCGGTAAGAGACTCCACATCGGTCTTTAAACCAATGGATAATTCGGTTTCAGGTTCACTTACATTTTTCAATTCCACTTCAAACATTTTACCTATGGTAAAGGTGTTGGAAGAGGTGTGGCGCTCTTCTCCATTTAATAAGAAGGAAGAGTTGGCGGGTTGCCTGGATATATAGCTCAATCCGAAGTAGTCTACCGCACCTGCGGTCTTGCTGGTTTTGTCATCGGTGATGCTAAAAATTTCACTTTTTCCTTCCGGCAGACCGGTCGCTGTGGATTGCAGTCGTATGGAGCTGCGTGAATTACCCTCATCCAGTCTTGCCTGGATACCAATATCGGCATTGTTGATCAAGCGGACGAGACGCTCCTGCACATCCTTGTTGGTATCGCCTTCATTGATATTGAACTGGAATTCATAGTTCAAATCGTTGATGGAGATATCAAAGGAATAGGTATCAGCCGGCAGAGCGACTTTTTCATTCGGAAGGTAAGCTCCCATATTTTCCTGACCGGATGCAAGGCTGTTCACGCTGAGCGTCAGGGTAGGAACCGGACTTCCGGTTTTGGTATCGCCAATAAAGGTGGCGGAAGCAACATCAGGATTGGTGGAATAAGCGGTCTTTTTCTCAAGAGTCTGGCTTTCCTCCAGCCCGCCTAAGGATGCAATGGTATTGTGAAGCGCTCTAGCATTTTCCTTCAGCGTAACTGCATATTCCTGACTGTCCCTGCTTGTGGTATCAAGGTACCAGGGGGATTCTTTATTCTGTTTTACAATGGAATTGTAAATGCTGCGAAGCTCACTTTTCTTATGCGTGTCATACTGGGTCGTGCTTTTGGGCGCATACGTAGTGAGATAATGATTATAGACATTTGTTAAAATAGCATTGCTCAACGAAAACCCTCCTTTCTTCCTTGAAATGTACGGATTACTTACGCTAAAATCCATTCATAGCGGGGACTGCTGTCCGATAATCACGCATAAGGGCATAGAAACCTACTTTTATGCATATATTGTAACACTCATTTAGGCCAAGGACAAGTGTTTTTAAAAGATTTTCACGGAAAATCATAATAATATAAAGAAAATCATTGACGGTGGGTAGCTTTGTGTGGTATAGTAGCTAAGCGAGATGAGATTTAGGTCTTTTTTTTATGCATATTTTTATTAAGGAAAAGCGCGTGGAGGTGGAAAGATGCGTACAAAGATTACATTGGCATGTACAGAATGCAAACAGCGTAATTACAATACTACAAAGGATAAGAAAACACATCCTGACAGAATGGAAACCAAGAAATATTGTAGATTCTGCAAGACTCATACAATGCACAAAGAGACCAAATAATAATTGGCCCGGAAGGAGAGACAATGGCAGATTCAGCAGAAAAGACAAAGAAGCCTGGCTTCTTTAAGAATGTCCGGATCGAATTCAAGAAGATTTCGTGGCCGGACAAGAAAACCATGTTCAAACAGTCCGTCGCAGTTGTTGCAATTTCAGTGGTTCTGGGAGTCATTATTGCCATCGTGGATTTCGTGGCTCAGTATGGCGTGAACTTCTTAACATCATTATAGAGCGAGGGTGATTGTATGGCAGAGGCAAATTGGTATGTAGTGCATACGTACTCCGGATACGAGAATAAAGTCAAAGCCAATATTGAGAAGACAATCGAGAACAACAAGCACCTTGCTGAGGAAATCCTGGAAGTCAGAGTTCCCCTGCAGGATGTTGTGGAGATTAAGAACGGCGCTAAAAAGACAGTTCAGAAGAAGATGTTCCCTGGCTATGTTCTGATTAATATGGTGATGAATGACGATACCTGGTATGTTGTCCGCAACACCAGAGGCGTAACCGGATTCGTTGGACCGGGAAGCAAGCCGGTGCCGCTTACGGAAGCAGAAATGAAGCCTTTAGGTATTAAAACAGAAAATGTTTCCATCGATTTTGGTGAAGGCGACAGCATCGCTGTTGTGGCCGGCGTATGGAAGGATACCGTGGGCGTTGTACAGAAGCTGGATTACGGTAAGCAGACGGCTACCATCAATGTGGAACTGTTCGGCAGGGAGACACCTGTTGAAATCAGTTTTGCAGAAGTGAGAAAGCTTTAAAATTTAATTTGGTATTCTCCGGTTTGCTGCGGGCATGAGCTTGTCAGCCGGACCGGATAATATAGGCAACAAGAAAGGCATTTCTTTTGAAATGCCCGTGGGAGTACCGCAGTGGATGGTTCGATTTGATTCAGACAGAGAATTTTCGTCAGGAAATTCTCCTAATGGCTCGGCGGAGCCGAGACTATGGTACGCCAGATTACCACATTATAGGAGGTGCCACAATGGCAAAGAAAGTTACAGGATACATTAAGTTACAGATTCCTGCCGGCAAAGCAACACCGGCTCCACCAGTTGGTCCCGCACTTGGACAGCATGGTGTAAACATCGTTGAATTCACAAAGCAGTTCAACGCAAGAACAGCAGATAAGGGTGACCTGATCATCCCTGTTGTAATTACCGTATATGCAGACAGAAGCTTTAGCTTTGTTACAAAGACTCCGCCTGCTGCAGTACTTTTGAAGAAAGCATGTAATATCAAGTCCGGTTCCGGCGTTCCTAACAAGACCAAGGTAGCTACCATCTCCAAGGCTAAGGTTCAGGAAATCGCTGAGATGAAGATGCCGGATTTAAATGCCGCAAGCCTCGAAGCTGCTATGAGCATGATTGCCGGAACAGCAAGAAGCATGGGTATTGTAGTAGAAGACTAGTAAACAGGATTGGGAGACAAGCAATTGTCGTTAGAACCATAGGAGGATTTTATAATGAAGCATGGTAAGAAATATAGCGAAGCTGCAAAATTAGTAGATCGCGCAACATTTTATGAAGCTGCAGATGCAATCGCACTGGTAAAGAAGACTGCAACCGCAAAATTTGATGAGACAGTAGAAGTACACATCAGAACAGGCTGTGACGGACGTCATGCTGAACAGCAGATCCGTGGTGCCGTAGTTCTTCCTAACGGAACCGGTAAGACCGTAAAGGTTCTGGTTTTCGCAAAGGGTGATAAGGTTGCAGAAGCAGAAGCTGCCGGCGCAGATTATGTAGGCGGCGAGGAACTCGTTCCGAAGATTCAGAACGACGGTTTCCTTGATTTCGATGTAGTCGTAGCAACTCCTGACATGATGGGTGTTGTTGGTCGTCTGGGTAAAGTACTTGGACCTAAGGGCTTAATGCCTAACCCTAAGGCAGGTACCGTAACTATGGACGTTACCAAGGCTGTCAACGATATCAAAGCAGGTAAGATTGAGTACAGACTGGATAAGGCAAACATTATCCATGTTCCTGTTGGTAAGGCTTCCTTTACAGAAGAGCAGCTTACAGAGAACTTCAATGCACTGATGGATGCTATCGTAAAAGCAAAACCTTCAGCTCTTAAGGGTCAGTACTTAAGAAGCGTTACCCTGACCACCACCATGGGTCCTGGCGTAAAGGTAAGCGTTGCTAAGTTCTAAGTAATGTTTGATATGAGAAAACGCTGTCAGGCGTAAAAATGCGCTTGACAGCTTGCATTCTCTATGATATTCTATACAAGGTTCTGGAACAAAAGCTTTGGAACCATGCCGAAGACAGTAGGTCCCATTTGGGGTAAGTATGCTACGCCTACCGAGGAAAGAGTTTTGATTTAAGACTTCTTTGCCTTCCTGTCTTCAGGGAGGCTTTTCTTATATAAACTCCTTTCGGCAGGGGGATATCCCCACAACATTCTATAAGGAGGTAAATGAAATGGCAAAGGTTGAATTGAAACAGCCTGTTGTACAGGAGATTTCCGAGCGTA
>JBJFCM010000189.1:0-26088 GCA_051888955.1 Lachnospiraceae bacterium
AGGAAAGATAATATAGCAGTAAAGCTGTATAGTAGTAAAACGATAGAGGCGCCTTGGCCGGTAAACGGCCGGGCGCCTTTTGGCGTTTGTTAATTTTGGTAAAATGATTGAGGAAAGAAGGCTCCTGTGCTATTCTTAGTATATATAGTGCAAAAAAATATAGTAAAAAAAGAGTATTGGGGATAATGGGAGGAGGAATAGCATGGCAGGACAAAGAAATCATGAGGTGACAGAGAGGCAAAGATTATTGGATCAAAATGGAAGTATTGCTGAGTGCGGCTGGTCCAGGGGACAGTTACAGGAATATGACCGCAAGGATATCAGGGCGTCCAAACTGCGCATCAAGGAGTGGGACTATTATCTGGTGATGGGACAAGGATATGGGGTTGCATTTACCCTTTCCGACGATGGCTACATTGGATTACAATCCGTGTCACTTCTGGATTTTGATAAGAAGTGGGAGCATACGGAGACAATCCTGAATCTGTTTCCGATGGGTAAATTCCATCTGCCATCCAGTTCCTCGACGGGTGATACAAAGTATGAGGACAAACGGCTGAAGCTTTCCTTCCATGTGGAGGAGGGAAAGAGAGTAATCGACTGTTATTTCCGTGAATTTTGTGAAAAGAAGGATTTTTCCTGTCATATCGAGTTATCTCAACCGCCCATGGACAGCATGGTCATTGCAACACCCTGGAAAGAGAAGAAAACCGCTTTTTATTATAACCAGAAGATTAACTGTATGCGTGCTAACGGATATGCGGAATATGACGGAAGGAAGTTTTTATTCCGGCCGGAGACGGATTTTGGCACGCTGGACTGGGGCAGAGGTGTGTGGACCTACGACAATACCTGGTATTGGGGAAATGGAAACATGGACATAGACGGCCATGCCTTCGGATTTAATATCGGTTACGGGTTTGGAGATACTTCGGCGGCTTCGGAAAATATGCTGTTCTATGACGGAAAAGCGCATAAGCTGGAGGATATTACGTTCCATATTCCCGAGGATGATTATCTGAAACCCTGGAAATTTACCTCCAGTGACGGACGGTTTGAAATGGATTTTGAGCCGGTGCTGGATCGGGCGGCAAGGATTTCCGTTCTGGTGGTGGAATCGGACCAGCACCAGGTATTCGGGAAAATGACCGGCAAGGCGGTTTTGGATGATGGCACTGTTATCAATGTAAAGGATTGCCTCTGCTTTGCGGAAAAAGTACATAACAGATATTGATGGGGCAGGTGTAGAGAAATGTAAATAAGGAGACTTAAGATGAATGGAGGTTACGAGAAGGTCAAAACAGAAAAACAGATTCCTGCAATGATTGCTTATTTGGACAGGCAGGAACTGGGTACGGAAATCTCGTTGTACCAACAGAACTATATTCCGCCACATTGGCATAGAAGCATAGAAATGTCTCTTGTAATGAGCGGAAGCGTGGAATTATGGATTCATGAAGAAAAACAGGTTATCCAGGCCGGGGAATTTATATTTGTAAACAGCGGACAAGTACATCAACTCAGAGAGGACAGTCATCATGATACAGCAGTGATGGTAGTCATTATTTCCTATGACTTTTTGAAAAAAGTATATCCGGATATTGATCAGGTGTACTTTAGACTGAACACGGAAGAGGCTGAAATAGAACGAATGAAAGTGATTTATGAAGAATTAAAAAAATACAGCCAAAACCCACAGCCATTGGACTACATCATGATTAACGGTTATCTCTATGAAATTGTCTATTTTCTTTTGACAAAATGCGTGGAGCAGGATCAGGATACAGGGAAAAAAATAAGGGAAATAAACCATAAACAGAAGAAGATACTGAATTTTATAGATGAGCATTACCGGGAAGACATCACATTAAAAATGATGGCAGAAAAGTTTGAGATGAGTGAAGAGCATTTCAGTAGAAAATTCCATAAATACTTTGGAATTTCTTTTAAAAACTATATTGATAAATATCGTATGTATCAGGCATTCGGAGATGTTATTCAAAGTGATAAATCTATACAGTATATTGCGTTGGAGCATGGCTTCCCCAATATAAAATCTTTTATCACTCTTTTTAAAAAGGAATACGGTGTAACGCCATATCAATATAGGAAAAATTACAAAATGTCAAAAAATGACAATTTTTGAGTCAACTATAAACAACATGGAATAGCGGGAAAATGATACGATAAATGCAGTTAGAGAAGTCTGGCTGCATTTTATTTTTATATCTTGCAACAGAAACCGAAAAATCAAAGAAAGGAGAAATGCAATGGAGAAACAAGAGAGAAGGATTGTTTTTCTGATTGGACTGATTGCCTTGTTGATTTTTACGTTTACGGATTTGCAGATTTCACAGGCAATCTGTCGAAAACAATTTCCGGCGAGAGTGCTGGAAGTAATCGGGGAAATTCCGTTTCTGGTCATGACTTTGTCGGGATGTGCCATGCTTGTTCGTTTCCGCAATAAACAGAGTAAGCTGGCGAGTATCCTGACCATTGCCGGAGCAGGAATTTTGTTTTTACTGTTTTCTGTTATGGGCGGATTTATGACATGGAATTACTTGAACAGAAACGTGGAGGGAATGCCTAAGATACTTGCTTTGTTTATCGGGATTGCAATGGCGGTCATAGCGGTGGTCATAGCGGCAAAAGTACCTGAGGACAAGAAAAGAGAGGCGGTGTCTTTTGCGATTACGGCACTGATTTACTTCGTGTTGGTTCTGATTGTGATGAATTCGCTAAAAACAGTGTGGGGAAGAATGCGTTTCAGAGAGATGACTGACCCGCTGGTACAGTTTACGCCCTGGTATCAGATTTGTGCAAGGGGAGGATTTTCGGATGTCTATGCCTCATTCCCATCCGGACATTCCATGAATTCGGCTGCAGTTATCCTGCTTCTCTTATTCCCACAGTTTATGCCCAGGCTTGTGGGAAAAGAAAAGATACTTAAGGCTATCGTGTACGTGTGGATTGTTCTGGTGGGAAGCAGCCGTATCATGATGGGCGCACATTTTGCAAGTGATGTAACGGTGGGCATTCTGTTATCCTTGCTATTGTTTGAATTGGTCAGAACTGTTGTCTTTAAAATCAGGAAAGAGGGAAAATAGAGAATGAGAGATATCAAAAAGATTGTATCGGAGATGACTTTGGAGGAAAAAGCCGGAATGTGTTCCGGAGCAGATTTCTGGAATTTGAAAGGGATTGAGAGACTTGGAATTCCGTCCGTTATGGTTACAGACGGACCTCATGGATTGAGAAAACAACAGGGAGGCAGCGATCACCTCGGCATCAACGAGAGTGTGCAGGCAGTCTGCTTCCCGGCGGCTTGTGCCACTGCTGCAAGTTTTGATGAAGATCTTTTGGAAGAAATGGGGACTGCACTTGGAAGCGAATGTCGTGCGGAAAACGTATCCGTTCTTCTAGGACCTGCAGTGAATATAAAGAGGAGCCCTCTTTGCGGAAGAAATTTTGAATATTTTTCGGAAGACCCTTACCTTACGGGCAAGCTTGCCGCTGCGCAGATTAGAGGCGTGCAGAGTCAGGATGTGGGAACCAGCATGAAGCATTTTGCGGCAAACAATCAGGAGTACAGAAGAATGTCCGTATCTGCGGAGATGACGGAACAGACGCTGCGGGAAATCTATCTGACGGGATTTGAAATAGCGGTAAAGGAAGCAAAACCCTGGACACTGATGTGTTCCTACAATCGTTTAAATGGCACATATTGCAGTGATAACAAAAAGCTTTTAACGGGTATTTTAAGGGATGAATGGGGATTTGACGGATATGTTATGAGTGACTGGGGTGCTGTTGACAATCATGTAAAAGGCATTGAAGCAGGACTGGAACTTCAGATGCCGGGAGCAGGACCAGAAACAGACGAGAAAGTCATTCGGGCGGCAAAGGAAGGAACTCTCCCGGAAAGTGTGCTGGACAGAGCGGTAGAGAGAATTCTTACAAAAGTATTTGCATACAGTGATTCGGAGAAGACAGCTGTTTTTGACAGGGCAAAAGACCATGAGATTGCTGTAAAGGTTGCCAAAGAGTGTGCGGTTCTTTTAAAGAACGAAGGTATACTTCCTTTGTCAGAGAACAAAAAGGTTCTTTATATCGGCGATTTTGCGAAAAAGCCCCGGTATCAGGGCGGAGGTTCCAGCCATATAAATCCCTATAAAGTCAGCAGTGCTTTGAACAGTGCTGAGGAAAAAGCAAGGAATGTTACATATTTGAATGGATTTTCAGAGCAGGCTGAGGAAGCAGAATATATCAGAGCGGAAGAGGCGGCAAAAGAGGCAGATGTTGTGGTGATCTTCGCAGGGCTTCCGGATAGCTTTGAAAGCGAGGGCTATGACAGGGAACATATGAGACTTCCCCAGTGTCAGAATCAACTGATAGAGCGGATTGCAAAAGTGCAGAAAAACACGGTGGTGGTTCTTCATAACGGAAGTCCGGTGGAAATGCCCTGGGCAGATGCTGTATCCGCAATTCTTGAAATGTATCTCGGGGGAGAAGGCGTGGGTGAGGCAACAGATGCACTTTTATTTGGCGAGGCAAACCCATGCGGAAAGCTTCCGGAAACCTTTCCTAAGAGATTGGAAGACAATCCCAGCTTTTTGAATTTCCCGGGAGACGGAGAACTGGTGCGCTATGCGGAAGGCATATATGTAGGTTACCGCTATTATGAAAAGACAGACAGAAAAGTGAGATTTCCTTTTGGACACGGTCTTTCCTATACCGGGTTTGCATATCATAACCTCAGATTTTCATCCGACAAAATGAAAAAGGGTGAAAGCGTGGAGGTATCGGTAGATATTACCAATACGGGTAAATATGCCGGAAAAGAAATCGTGCAGCTGTATATTTCTGATTGTACAGGAAATAAGAACCGGCCTGTTAAAGAATTGAAAGCCTTTGCCAAGACAGAGCTTGCGCCGGGGGAAACCAAGACCGTTACTATGACTATCAATGCGCGTTCCCTTTCCTGGTATTCGGAAAAACTTGGAGATTGGTATGCAGCGCCGGGACAATATGAGATTTTGATTGGTTCTTCATCAGCTGATATCAGATTACAGGGAGAAATTCTGTTTGAAACATCAGATGTGCTTCCCCTTGTTATTGACCAGAATACACCTCTTGGTATGTTAATGGGAAATCCTTCTGTTATTGCTCTCTTAAAGAGTTTTGCGGAAGCACTTGATTCCGGTGATGCACAGGAAGCAGCACTCAACGCAGAGATGATGGAACGAATGATGGCAGAAATGCCGCTTCGGGCAATTCGCAATTTTGGTCAAATCACGGAAAAACAAATGCAGGATATATTGGAAACCATTAGACAAATGTTTTAACATCAGGTAGCCATAAGAAGCAATACAATCAAGAGACCACAAAGGAGGAAATGATCAGAATGAAAAAATATTCAGAGGAGTTACTTAAGAAACTGAAAGAACGCCAGAGCATACAAAATTATTATGGGATGGATATAATTGTAAAAAATTTACCGGATTGTGATGAACCGGGAGCCATGGATCCGAGACTTTACCAGGATTCTAAGTCAAGTTTGCGAATGATGGCGTGGCTGCCTAAAAGATTTATGAAGATGGATACAAGCGAAAAGGGAATTGCAGACCTTCGCAAGATGTTTAACGGTGTAAAAAGTACACCTTGCACGGAAAGAAAAATAGAAATCACACAGGAAAATGTAACGGCAGATGACGGATATGCTATTCCGATACGCATTTATCACAGTGAGACTCCCAAAGAAAACGGCCCGATTCTTTACTATATTCACGGGGGAGGATTTTTTGGAGGACATCCGGGCGTTGTGGAAGAGTCTGTCAAATTGTTTGTCGCAAAAACAGATCTCTGTGCTGTTTCCGTGGATTATCGTCTGGCACCGGAAAATCCGTATCCCCGTGGACATCAGGACTGTTATCAGGTATTACAATGGATTTATGAAAATGCGGAAAAAATCGGAGGAGATAAAAACCGTATTTTTGTGGCAGGCGACAGCGCTGGCGGAAATCTGACGCAGTACTGTACTACAAGAGACTGGGAGAACGGAGCACATATGGTAAGAGGACAAATGTTACTCTATCCCACTTTGAATATGGCAAGGGTGGAGGACGAATATTATCATCCTTCTATAGATCAGTTTGAAATGGCACCTAAACAAAGGCGGGGACTGACAAAGATGATTGGTATGTTCGACGGGATGACAGACGGAATGGAGGCAATTCTGGGAACAAGCGAAGTGGAAAATGACTATCTGAACCCTTATACGAGAGATCCCAAGAAGAACCCGCCAACATTTGTAACAGTGGGTGAACACGATTTCTTAAAGCTGGAAACACTGGGATATGCAGTGAAACTGCACAATGCCGGAGTCGATACAACAGCAGTATTGTACAAGGGCTTTGGACATGCTTATTTTGACAATACAGGTGTTTATCCGCAGTGCGAAGACTGTATTGATGAGATGGCAAAATTTGTTCTGGAACATTAATACATAGCAGAAAAGCGCTTGACAATCGAAAACGACAATGGTATTATGCAACCAATAACATGAGAAAAGCAATGACGGAAAAGAGTAGTTTGCGCGGAAGCATACAGAGAGAATGACATTTGGTGGAAGTCATTTATGGGGAAAGCAGACGAAAACCATTCCAGAGCTGTAGCGCCGAAATTTATTTAAGTGTTACCGTATGCCTGCGTTAAAGGATAGGATTTGTTGGAATCTGAAGTGAAAAGTTAAGGTGGAACCGTGCTGAATGCACCCTTAAGATTACAGTTTTTATGTAATCTTTTGGGTGCTTTTCTTATGTTAAATTCAAAAATATTTTACAGAAGGAGATGTAAGAAATGAAGGTTCTACAAAGAAACGGACAACTGGTGGAAGTAAACTTTGAAAAAATGGAGGGGAAAGAAGCATTCTGGCATACCAGTGCGCATGTGCTGGCGCAGGCAGTAAAACGGCTATATCCGGATACCCAATGTGCCATCGGACCGGCCATTGAAAACGGCTTTTATTATGACTTTGCGTTCTCTTTTCCCTTTGCGGAGGAGCATCTGGGGGCCGTTGAAGAAGAAATGCGGCACATTGTAAAGGAATCCTTATCACTGCAGGTGTATGAGGTGACAAAGGCGGAAGCGCTCGCGCACATGGAACGGGCAGGGGAAACCTATAAGCTGGAAATGATTCGGGAGTTGCCGGATGCGGAGGTCATTACCTTCTATAGGCAGGGCGACTATGTGGAATTCTGCGCCGGGCCGCATATTTCCAATACCTGTCAGATCAAGGCAATCAAGCTGCTTTCCGTGGCAGGGGCATATTGGAGGGGCGATGAACGGAATCAGATGCTCACGCGCATTTACGGCATATCTTTCCCCAAAGCCTCTGAACTGGAAGCATACCTGCATATGTTAGAGGAAGCAAAGGCCAGAGACCACAGGAGGCTGGGAAAAGAGCTGGGCCTGTTTGCCCTGATGGAGGAGGGGCCGGGCTTTCCTTTCTTTTTGCCTAAGGGCCTGGTGCTTAAGAACCTGTTGATTGATTACTGGAGAAAGCTTCATGAAAGAGAAGGTTACCGGGAGATTTCCACACCCATGATGCTTGACAGAAAGCTGTGGGAAACGTCGGGGCACTGGGATCACTATCGGGAAAATATGTATACGACAGTCATTGATGAGGAAGAGTTTGCCATTAAGTCCATGAACTGTCCCGGAGGTATGCTGGTCTATAAAATGCAGCCCAGGTCCTATAAGGAACTGCCACTTCGGGTTGGGGAGCTTGGGCTGGTGCACCGACACGAAAAGTCAGGGCAGCTGCATGGGCTGATGAGAGTTCGGTGCTTTACCCAGGATGATGCCCATATTTTTATGACGGCAGAGCAGATGCAGGGAGAGATTCAGGGGGTAGTGAAGCTGATAGATGAAGTTTATTCCCGTTTCGGATTCTCTTACGCAATCGAATTGTCCACAAGACCGGAAAACAGTATCGGCAGCGATGAGGAGTGGGAGCAGGCAACGGAAGCGCTGGCAAAAGCGGTTCGGGGACTTGGTCTTCCCTATACGGTGAATGAAGGTGACGGCGCATTTTACGGCCCTAAGCTGGATTTCCATTTGCGGGATTCCATTGGCAGGACATGGCAGTGCGGCACCATTCAGTTGGATTTTCAGCTGCCGCAAAGGTTTGCTATTGATTATGTGGGAGCAGATGGGGAAAAGCACCGTCCGGTTATGATTCACCGTGTAGTGTTCGGTTCCATTGAGCGGTTTATCGGTATTTTAATTGAGCACTATGCAGGAAAGTTTCCGATGTGGCTCTCTCCGGTTCAGGTAAAAGTGATACCAGTTTCAGATAGATTCCTGCAGTATGCCAATGATGTTTCGGCACATTTAAAGGAAAATGGTATTCGCACGGAAACGGATATCCGGGATGAGAAACTGGGCTACAAAATCCGTGAAGCCAGACTGGATAAGGTGCCTTATATCATTATCGTGGGGGAAAAAGAACAAAATAACCACACCATATCCGTACGGCAGCGGGACGGCGAGCCGGATAAGCAGGATATGGGCGAGATGAAGCTGGAGGTTTTTGTAGGGATGGTGAAGGAAGATGGTGGAAAAGCCACCTTATTATAGCAATCCTTCTGGGTAGAAAAGCGAGGTGCCCGCATCGGCATAAATTGCCGATGCAGGGCATATTTATATGCAAAAGTTGAAAGGCGGAGAAAAGTATACTATAATGAAAAACGCAGTTTGATATAATAATATTGGGGGATGGAATGGCTAAAAAGGTGAATGGAAAAGGAAAAATTATAAGAACGCTTTTGTGCGTGATAGGTGGTTTATGTGTGCTTCTGGCAGCAGGGTACGGTTATTACAAATTGTGTATGGACCCCTATCGGGGTACGACTAAGAAAATCGTGGATTCCCGCAGCATGGATGAGATGTTGAGCGGGGAAGAGGCAAGGGAGGATCTGGTGTACCTGATAGAGCATTTGAGGGAGCGGCATCCGGCATGGCTGGATGGTTCAGATGACTTAGTGGAAGCAGTAGAAGCGCAATATGAAAAGGAAGTAGCAGAAATAGGGGAAGAGATTTCGGTGCTGGAGTTTTGGCAAGCAGCATCGAGGATTACGGCAAAGCTGCATGATGGGCATACATACGTGCAATGGTATAATGTGGAAGAGGAACGCTACATTGATGATTTTACCCAGATTAGGACTTATGGCAATCCGGTTGCCATTGATGGTGTGCCGGTGGAAGAAATTCTGGATGCCTACAAGGAGATTGCTTCCTATGAGTTGGATTTTTATGCAGAATACCGGTTCTTTGGTAGTGTGGTCATAAAGGAGCAGGGACTGCGTTTGTGCGGCGTGGATACCTCTGATGGCGTGGTTATGACCTTTGATGAGGAAGGCAGGCAGACAGAGTATCGCTATGAATTTGTACCGGTTACGGAAGTGAAAGGGCTTGAGCAGAGCGAAGAAGAAAGTGACTGGGTTTCTTACCAAATCGATAAAGAAAACAATGTGGGCATTTTTACACTGACTGCATGTGACTATAATGAGGAATATTGTAGCAAACTGGCAGAATTCTTTAGCGAGGTCTTTTCGGAAAATATTGAGAATGTTGTAGTTGACCTTCGCGGAAATGGCGGCGGCAATTCACGGGTAGCGGATGAATTTATCACCTATTTGGATGTGAACGAATACCAGGGCTGGGACAGTGCAGTTCGTTTGGGATGGTATTTGTTGAAAAATGAGAATGTCTCATGCACCAATCAAAAGAAAGAGCAGGTCTTTAACGGGGATGTCTATTTGTTAACGGATATCTGGACGTATAGTTCTGCAATGGACTTTGCCATGTTGATAGCAGACAACGATTTGGGAACGATTGTAGGCGAGCCGTCCGGTAATCTGCCCGACAGCTATGGGGATTGCCTGAGCTTTCAATTACCGAATACAAGGCTTTTTTTGAGTGTTTCATATAAAAAGTGGTGCCGCATCGATCAGAGTAAGCATGGGGAACCCATTATGCCGGATTATGAGGTTGCCGCCGACGAAGCTCTGGAAAAAGTGTACGAATTGATAAAGGAGAAATAGGATGATTGGACTTGGAACCATTATAAATGTTGCCGGAATTATTCTGGGCGGATTACTTGGAAAATTGTGCGGACGTTTTTTATCGGAACGCTATCAGGATGCGCTCAGCAAGGTTTGTGGCATCAGCGTCCTTTTTATCGGCATCAGCGGTGCGATGGAAGGGATGTTAACGGTAGACGGCAGCGGTGTTGTGGGCGGCAGGTCCATGCTCATTGTCGCATGTCTTGTGCTGGGTGCTCTGGTGGGAGAATTTTTAGACATTGAAGACAAGCTGGAACGATTTGGGGAATGGCTGAAGATCAAGACCGGTAATTCCGGGGAGAAGAGCTTTGTGGAAGGCTTTGTAACGGCTTCCCTTACGGTTTGTATTGGCGCTATGGCAATTGTCGGTTCTATTGAGGACGGCATCTTTGGCGACTATTCCATTCTGGCGACAAAAGCGGTACTGGACCTTATCATCATTCTTGTTATGACCTGTTCGTTGGGTAAGGGATGTGTTTTCTCTGCTATTCCGGTAGCCTGCCTGCAGGGCGGAGTCACCATTTTAGCAAGGGTGATAAAGCCCCTTATGACGGATGCGGCATTGGCGAATCTTTCCTTGATTGGCTCCATTCTGATTTTCTGTGTAGGCTTAAATTTGGTGTGGGGCAAAAAAATACGGGTGGCAAATCTGCTTCCGGCCATTATTTTTGCAGTGATTATTGCTTTCCTGCCCTTTGAAATGTAGGAGTGTTAACGGAGGCTGATATGAAAATAAAATACAGACCGGGGCAACCGGCAGATATAGCAGAAATCGTTTCTTTGGTACAGGCTGCCATTGAAAACATGAACAGGCAAAATATAAATCAGTGGGATGCACTCTATCCGACAGAGGCAGATTTTCGTGACGACATAGAGAAAGGCCAGTTGTATGTGGGTATCATGGATGAAAAGATTGCGGTTATCTATGTGCTGAACCGGGAATGCGATGAAGCATATCAAAACGGGGCATGGCAATATCCATCCGCTTCTTTTTGCGTCATACACAGGTTGTGTGTGAATCCGGATTTTCAAAACCGGGGCGTTGGTGCACTTACAATGGAACATATCGAAAAAGAACTTGCAACCAGGGGAATACAGGCAATCAGACTGGATGCTTTTTCCCAAAATCCCTATGCGATCAAATTATACAAGGGACTGGGCTATCAGGTTGTGGGACATGCGGATTGGAGAAAAGGCAGATTTTTTTTGATGGAGAAGTGTTTGGATAACGGACAGCTTGTATTTGTAAAGGACTTTCTGGAAAAAGGGGACGACAGGTAATGAAGGCGAAAAAAACAGCAATCGTATTTGCAATACTGGCAGCAGCCCTATATGCTATCAATATCCCGTTGTCTAAATTGCTGCTTTGGCATGTTGAGACCACCATGATGGCGGCGTTCCTGTACCTGGGAGCAGGTATCGGGCTGCTACTGTACGGATTGGTGGAGAAAGCATTTGGGAAAGGGCAGGAAAGGGAAAGGCTGACGAAAGCGGAACTGCCGTACACGGTTGCAATGGTGGTGTTGGATATTATGGCACCGATTTTGCTGATGTTTGGCATTGCCAGAACCAATTCGGCGAACGTTTCACTTCTGAATAATTTTGAGATTGTGGCGACATCGATTATTGCACTGGTGATTTTCAAAGAAGTGATTTCCAAAAAGCTTTGGGTGGCAATCCTTTTGGTGACGATTGCCAGCGTGATTCTCAGCTTTGAAGACAGCAGTGCCTTTGTATTTAACGAAGGTTCACTGATGGTGCTGGGAGCCTGTGTCTGCTGGGGATTTGAAAATAACTGCACAAAAATGATAAGCAATAAAAGTTCGGTTGAAATCGTAACGATAAAGGGCTGCTTCTCGGGCCTGGGAAGTCTGATTATCGCACTGATTGCAGGAGAGCATATCCCGGAATTTAAGTGGATGCTGGCGGTATTACTTCTTGGCTTTGTGGCATATGGCCTTAGTATCAATTTTTATATACTGGCACAGAAGGATTTGGGAGCAGCAAAAACAAGCGCTTATTATGCCGTCGCTCCGTTCTTGGGCGTGGCATTCAGTATGGTTTTATTGAGGGAACGCCCTGCCCTGCAGTTTTATCTTGCCATGGCCATTATGCTGGTAAGCACCGTAATCATGGTGAAGGATGTGGAGTAGGGAGACAAGGGATAGCCAAACCAAAAGAATTTTGCTATAATAGGAAATACTTTGGAAAATGATGACAATTTTTGAATGGAAATCTCAGGGAAAATGATGAAAGAAAGAATCGGAAGAGTTTTATTGTTGTCTGTGCTGACAGCGGGAATATGTGCAACCGGCACGGAGGCGGATAAGGGATATCTATTGACAAGTGGTGCCGTCGTAGCAGCCAGCGAACCGGATGAGGATGCAGGGAACACCTCTGAGCCGGAGGCGGCGAGTACACAGTACACGTTGAGCACCGGCATGCCCGGGAATGATTTTGTGGTGGATATTGTTTACGGTGAAGAGGTGGTGGTGCCGGATATCGACACTTTTACAAGCCAAACGGATGAAGATCATGAAAACGGAAGCGAATCCGGGGAAAGTGAATACGCCAATCTTGCCATTGCAGATGTCCATGACTATGTCAATGTGCGGAGTACGCCGAGTACGGATGGTGAAATTGTCGGGAAAATATATGATGGTGCCGTTGCACAGATTTTGGCGCCTGCCGGCGAGAATAATGAATGGTTCCAGATTGTTTCCGGCAATGTGGAAGGGTATATCAAGGCAGAATTTTTCATATACGGAGATGCTGCTGCAGAGGTAGTGGACGAGTATGTGACCAGATATGCTGTGGTGCAGGCGGACAGGCTGAATGTGAGAGAAGAACCGGATATTGAAGCGAAGAGAATCGGTTATGTGGATTTGGGAGAAAAGGTCAAGCTGTTAGAGGACTGCGGTGACTGGCTTAAGGTGCAGTATACCGGGAATAAAGAAGGATATGTGGCAGCAGAATATGTCACGATTGCTGAAGAATTTATCTATGCAAAATCCATAGAAGAGGAACGTGCAGAATTAGAGGCACAAAGAGAACTGGCTGCAAGGCAGGCTGTTTCGGAACAGACGGCTCCGGAAAATGTAACAGTAGCTGCGGCACCGGCACAGACCGAATTTTCCACCAATGAAGAGCTGCGGGCAGCCATTGTAGAGGATGCCATGCAGTATCTGGGAAATGTCTATATACACGGAGGAAAGAGCCTGGCTGGCGGAACGGACTGTTCCGGCTTTACCTGTTTTATATATGCTGATTTTGGGTATTCTATCAGCAGGACACCGTCAGGACAGCTTTCTTCGGCAGGCAGAAGTATTGATTACAGTGAAATACAGCCGGGGGATATTATCTGCTATTCCTCCAATGGTGGAAAAAGCTGTACCCATGTAGGCTTGTATATAGGTGATGGACAGATTATCCATTCAGCTAACTCCAGAAAGGGTGTCATAATCAGTAATGCAGACTATGATACCATTATTGGCATTAAGAATGTCATTGATTGAGGACCTGGTCGGCAGACAGCACCCATTCACCGAAGACTTCATTGCTCCAATCATTCAGATTGCTCAGTTTCAGGGTAATACCGCCATAGGAGCGAATGCCATGACTTGCGGCCTGCTCTTCGGTGTAATCTTCTAACAGATAGATGTTTTCAATGCGGACAGGGCCACTTGTGTAATGGCACACTAAGGGAATGACGCCTGTATTCTCTGTGGAGATGGCGATTCCGTCCTCCGAAACATGGAAGGTTACCCAGGCTAGGGCTTCTAACATGCTTAAATCGTTTTTCTGGGTAGAAACATAGTTGCCAAGGGAATAAAAGCAAAGCGCTTTGTTGCCGTTTTCAGCCTCAATCCATTCAATAGGCTGTACCACGTGTGGATGAGTACCGATAATCAGATCGGCACCGGCTTCCGTCATCTGGAGGGCAAATTTTTCCTGATAGCTGGAAGGCGTAGTGGTATATTCGGTGCCCCAGTGGGGGAACACAATCACAACATCGGCCAGTGTTTTTGCTTTTTTTATATCTTCCAGTACCTGTGGATGCAATGTGGTAAAATCAAGCCTTCCGGTGTTTTCATTCCAGTCACATAGTATATTCAGATGGCCTTGGATGGAGGAAGGAATTGTTTCCACATTGGGACCATATGTATAATTTAATATTGCAAACGTAATGTCATCTATGGTGAGCAGAGGAATCGTATCGATATCCTCGCTGTCTGCATGGATGCCGGTCATCAGCACTTCAGGATGCGTGTCCCAAAAAGCAGCGCAGTTTTTAAGACCGTCAATGCCCTGGTCGGCAGCGTGATTGGAAGCATGCAGTACCACATTGAAGCCTGCTTTGGCAATGGCATCACCGACCTCCGTGGGGGAGTTGAAATAAGGAAAACCGGAAAATCCCAGTTCATTTCCACCCAGGATAGTCTCCTGGTTGATGACTTTAATATCAGCCTCATTCAAGAAAGCGGAAATCCCCTGAAACAGGAAAGAATAATCGTAGGTGCCATCCTCCTGTTTGCCGGTATGTACTACACCCATATGCATCAGGTTGTCCCCTACGGCCATCAGGGTGATGTCACGTTCAGGAAAAGGTGTGGCAGTAGGTTCAGGTGTAGCAGTGGGAGTTGGTGCTTCCGTGGGTGGTAATTCGGTATTTTCTATAGCGGTATCATCGCCTGCAGTTAAACCGGCCATGGAAGATGGTGCTGTATGCAGAGCATCGGAAGCGGTAGTATCGCTGCCGCAGGCGGATAGGAAAAAGCATAATAAAATAGCGGTAAAAATGGGACAGAGTCGTTTTTTCATAATGACCTCCTGTGTTTGTACCCTGTCAGTATATCATGTTTTATAGAAAAGGAGAATTAAAAAATGAAATTCAGAATGTATCATGAGAACTATAACGTATCAAATCTGGAGAAATCTCTGGCCTTTTACGAGAAAGCGCTGGGACTTACGGAGAAAAAAAGAAAAGTAGCAAAGGATGGTTCCTATATCATAGTGTTCGTCGGGAATGAAACGACGGATTTCCAATTGGAACTTACCTGGCTGAAGGATCACCCTCAGAAATATGATTTGGGTGAATGTGAGTTCCATCTGGCCTTTGAGGCAGAGGACTATGAAGCAGCCCATGCTTTGCATCAGGAAATGGGATGTATTGTATTTGAGAATCCTGCCATGGGCATCTATTTTATTGAGGATCCGGATGGATACTGGCTGGAAATCGTGCCGAAGAAGTAAAATTGGGAATTGAGAAGGGCTATGCGGAATGATACTGTGTTGAAGTATCATTTTGCATAGCCCTTTTTATGTTGTTTCATGTAAACTCAATGATACAGTTTATATGATTAGAGCAGTTCCAGGCCCTTTTCTTCTGCCGTTGTCATGACATCATCCGGCCATAAGGAGCACTGTACTTCGCCGATGTGTGCCTTGCGCAGGAAGAACATACAGATACGAGACTGACCGATACCTCCTCCTATGGTAAAAGGAAGCTCCTCATTTATAATGGCTTGCTGGAAGGGCAGGTTCGCGCGTTCCGGGCAGCCCGCTTTGTCAAGCTGTGAGAGAAGAGCTGTCTTATCTACGCGGATTCCCATAGAAGAAAGCTCCAGAGCAATGTCCAGTACCGGATAATATACGATAATATCTGCATTTAATGCCCAATCATCATAGTCCGGAGCACGGCCGTCCTGACGTTCGCCGGATTCCAATAAGTCACCTATCTGCATGATACAAACGGCACCTTTTGCCTTGGCAATGTAATATTCCCGTTCCTTGGGAGAATAATCGGGAAACATGTCTTCCAGCTCCTGAGAAGTGATGAAGAAAATGTCATGGGGCAGGATTTCCTCTATGTAATCATAATGAATGGACATATATTTCTCGGTTTTTCTCAGGACTTTGTAGACGGTGCGGACAGTATCCTTTAAGGTATCCAGGGTACGGTCTTCTTTTTCGATAATTTTTTCCCAGTCCCATTGATCCACATAGATGGAATGGATGTTATCGACACATTCATCACGTCTTATGGCACTCATGTCGGTATAGAGTCCTTCCCCTACATGAAAGCCGTATTTCTTTAGGGCGTAGCGCTTCCACTTGGCGAGGGAATGTACGATTTCTGCTTCTCTTCCGTCCTGTTCCTTGATATCAAAAGTGACAGGACGTTCATATCCGTTCAGATTATCATTCAGACCGGATGCAGGGTCCACAAAAAGCGGGGCAGATACACGCAGCAGGTGTAATCTTTCCGCAAGCAGTGACTGGAAAAAGTCCTTTACAGTTTTAATCGCTATCTGAGTATCATAAAGATTCAGTTCTGATTTATACCCTTCAGGCAGCTTTATTTCACTCATGTTATTTCTCCGTTTCTTTTTTGATTGAACAAATACCTATTCTATTTAAACGCTTTTTATTACTGTTTGCAAGAGGTTTTTTTCGATTTTGGGAAAAATATGAAAAGAACATTTGTTCTTAAAACTGTTGCAAAAGAAAATGGGGTATGTTAATATAAAAACAGAACATACGTTTGCAAAAAAGGAGATTGGAGGAAGGCTGCAAATGGAATATCTGGTTTCAAAGGAAATGACAGTGATGGATAAGCTTGGAATCCTGAGTGATGCAGCAAAATATGATGTGGCCTGTACCTCCAGCGGTGTAGAACGCAAGGGAAACGGCAGGGACATAGGCAACTGCCTGTCAGGCGGTATCTGTCACAGCTTCAGCGCTGATGGCAGATGTATTTCGCTTTTGAAGATCTTATTTACAAACGAGTGTATCTATGACTGCAAATATTGTCTGAACCGCAGGTCTAATGATGTGGAACGTGCGACTTTCACGCCGGAGGAAGTATGTGAGTTGACGATACAGTTTTACAGGAGGAACTATATCGAAGGGCTTTTCTTAAGCTCCGGCATCATACAGAGCCCTAACTATACGATGGAGCTGCTGTATCGGACCATATATCTTTTGCGGAACCGATACCGGTTCAACGGTTATGTGCATGTGAAAGCGATACCCGGTGCAGATCCACGCCTGATTCAGCTTACCGGTTATCTGGCGGACAGGATGAGCGTCAATCTGGAGCTGCCTACGGCAGAGGGGCTTAAGAATCTGGCGCCCAATAAGCATCGGAAGAATATTCTGGCACCTATGAGGCAGATTCAGAACGGAATTGCAGAAAATAAGAATGAACTGGTATTATATCGCAATGCCCCCCGGTTTGTAGGAGGCGGGCAGTCCACACAGATGATTATCGGTGCTACCCCGGAAAGTGATTATCAGATTCTGAATGTAGCAGAGAGCCTTTATAATAAATTTGATCTAAAGAGAGTGTTTTATTCCGCTTTTGTCAAGGTCAATGAGGATAAGGCATTGCCTGCACTACCGGGAGGACCGCCTCTTCTTAGGGAGCACAGGCTCTATCAGGCTGACTGGCTGTTACGGTTCTATGGCTTTAAGGCAGGAGAACTTTTAAGTGAAGACAGACCTTTCTTTAATGTGATGTTGGACCCTAAGGAGGACTGGGCTGTCAGACATCTGGAACAGTTCCCTGTAGAGGTTAACCGCGCATCTTATGAGATGATACTGAGAGTACCTGGTATCGGTGTAAAAAGCGCACAGAGGATTATGAATGCAAGGCGTACCGCTAACCTGGATTTTGAGGCATTGAAAAAGATAGGTGTCGTATTGAAGAGGGCATTGTATTTTATTACCTGTAACGGCAGGATGATGTATCGCACAAAGCTGGAAGAGGACTACATTGTAAGGAACCTGACTGCGGATTCCCGGGAAAGGAGGCAGCTTGCCGGTGACGGTATGACTTACAGACAGATTTCCCTGTTTGATGATGCTTCCTTTGATGCACAGCCTACTGTGGTTGACAACGGCAAGGTTTTATTCGGACAGATGTAAGGGGAGGAGAAAACAGGCTTGGAAGAGAATATTGTATTGGTTTGTGAAGACAGCCCGGAGGGAGTCTTTACGGGTATTTATGAAGCATATGCCCTGCGTGTGCCACATGAGCGTGTCGCCCTACAGACAATGCGGGAGGATACCTTGCAGCTGTTTACAACTTATAAAGAAATAGCACCGGATTACGAAAAGGCGCAGAAGGTAATGCGCACGCTTCAGATGCGCTTTGGCGAAGAAGATTATACTATGATGTGCATGGCGCTATGTTCACCTGCACCCGAAAAAGCGCAGGCGGTTTACCAATCTGTTGTATGGGGACTTTCCGTAAAGCAGCGAGGGAGTATTTTCTCCCATTTGACGAATGACTATATCCGAAAGACCATGGAACTGAGCCGGGCGACTTCGAATGAGTCCCAGCATTTGAAAGGCTTTTTACGGTTTCAGGAGTTGGAGAACGGGCTTCTTTCTTCGGTAATCAGGCCTAAAAACGATGTTCTTCCCATGCTGGGGATACATTTTGCTGACAGGCTTCCCATGGAAAATTTTATCATATATGATGAAGGAAGAAACAGATATGCTCTGCATCCCGCCGGGGGAGAATGTTTTTTGATGACCGGCTCCGAAGAGGATGGGGAACAGGATATTTTGATGGAATTAACGGATGAGGAAAAGTATTATCAGGAACTTTTTAAGCATTTTTGTCATAATATTAGTATAAAAGACCGGGAGAATCTGAAATTGCAGCGCAATATGCTGCCATTACGGTTTCGCCCGTACATGGTCGAATTCATTCAAAAATAGCCAAAAATTATTTTAGCAGTTTAATGTGATAAAATAAAATATTGTGCAACTAGAACAAAGGAAGAACGGTATAGGAAAGAGCAATGCGCATAATGTAAAAAAAGGGGAGTATATAGGAAATTTTACGAAAAAATGTCGGAGATGTATGAAAAAAAATACTTTACATTTGGTGTCAAGCGAGTATAATCGTATTCAACAAAAAGCAAAAATGCCTGTAAATAGGCGCTTCTTGTAGTAACCTGTAACCAAATGCAAGTTATTTTTGAAAGGAAGGCAAGACGATATGGAACGTAAAATCAAATTAACTCCGGATGATGTTAAACATTTCGTAACTGTAGCTTCTGGATGTGATTTTGACATTGACATTGCTTATAATAGATATACAGTAGATGCAAAATCATTTCTAGGAGTATACGGACTTGATTTTTCGCAGGAACTGACAGTCCGTTATAACGGTTATAATGCTGCTTTTGAAGAGATGTTAAGGAAATGTGCAATTGCCTGCTAATTTGGCAACGCGTATCGACATAAGCCGGCAGAAGAAATTGACTCCCTATTTAAGATAGAGTACTATCTTGATAGGGAGTCTTTTTTGCCTTGGAGGAATTAAATGGAAATTCGGATATCGGTCAGAAACCTGGTAGAATTTATATTACGTAGCGGAGATATTGATAACAGAAAGTCCGGTGCATTGGAAAATGCCATGCAGGAAGGAAGCAGAATACACCGAATGCTTCAAAAGAGGATGGGCGATGAATATCAGCCGGAGGTATTTCTTCGGTATGTTTTTGAAACGGAGCATTACCAGATTGTAGTAGAGGGACGGGCGGATGGAATTATTACTGACCAGACCGGCCTGGTGACAGTGGATGAAATTAAGACAACCTATAAGGATGTTGCCAAAATGAAGGAGCCACTGCCGGTTCATCTTGCCCAGGCAAAAGTATATGCTGCTATTTATGGGATACAGAATGATAAGGATATTATGCGGGTACGAATGACCTACTGCAATGTAGAGACGGAGGAACTTCAGTATTTTTATGAGGAAAGTACCGTGCAGGCATTGAGAGAATGGTTCGAGGATTTGCTGGAGCAGTATAAAAAATGGGCAGATTACGAGTATGAATGGAAGCAGAAGAGGCAGGATTCCATAGAGAAGCTGCAGTTCCCTTTTTCCTATCGAGAGGGACAGAAGGAACTGGCTTCCTATGTATATCAGACAATTTATCACAAAAAGAAGCTTTTCATTGAAGCACCTACCGGCGTGGGCAAGACCATATCCACAATCTTTCCTTCTGTGAAAGCTCTGGGGAACGGGATGGGAGACAAGATATTCTATCTGACAGCTAAGACAATCACCAGGACGGTGGCAGAAAACACCTTTTCCCTGCTGAGAGACCAGGGGCTTCAGTTTAAGAGTGTAGTGTTGACAGCAAAGGATAAAATCTGCTTCATGGAGGAGACAGAATGTAATCCGGAGCATTGTCCTTTTGCAAAAGGACATTTCGACAGAATAAATGATGCAGTTTATGATCTATTGATACATTCCCACAGCTTTACGAGGGAAGTGATTGAAGAATATGCCAGGAAACACAATGTCTGTCCTTTCGAGTTTTGTCTAGACATGAGTCTGTTTGCGGACGGTATCATTGGAGATTATAATTATGTGTTTGATCCGCATGTATATTTGAAGCGGTTCTTTGGAGAGGGCGTACAGGGAAATTATATCTTTCTGGTGGATGAAGCGCACAATCTTCTGGAACGCGGACGCGAGATGTATAGTGCGGTCCTTCATAAAGAAGCCTTTTTACAGCTCAAAAAGCAGATAAAGGAGGCTCAGGAGAACCTGCATCTGCCTGTAAGTGAAAAGGGGAGTACAGGGCATGCAGGGCGCATCAGAGATTTTGGCCCCAAATTGGAGCGTCAGCTTGAGAAGTGTAATAAAGAGCTTTTGCTACTAAAGCGGGAATGCGAGAATTATCAGGTACTCACTATGATAGATACCTTTGTACAGGCCCTGATGCGCCTGCATGACACGATGGACAAGTACCTGGAAGAGAATGATGACAGTCCGGTCAGGAAAGATATTTTGGATTTTTTCTTTGAAATATCGCATTTTCTGGATATATATGAGAGGGTAGATGACAATTATGTCATGTATTCACAAATAGGAGATGATGGTGGCTTCCTGGTGAAATTGTTCTGCGTCAATCCATCAGTCAATTTGCAGGAATGTATGGCAAGAAGCAGGAGTACGATATTGTTTTCTGCGACACTCCTTCCTATCCAGTATTATAAAAAGCTGTTGGGCGGGACTTCCGAGGACTATGAAGTATATGCGAAATCGGTTTTTAATCCTGAAAAGCGGGCTTTGTATGTGAGCAGTGATGTGACCAGTAAATATACCAGAAGATCTTCGGAGGAATTTTATAACATTGCCCGATATATATATGAAATCGTAAAGAATCGACATGGAAATTATATGGTATTTTTCCCTTCGCATATGTTTCTGTCACAGGTGTACGAAGCCTTCTGTGATTATTTTGCAGAGGAAACGATGGAGTGTGTCTGCCAGGAAGAATATATGAATGAAACAGCCAGAGAGGCCTTTTTGGCAAAATTTGAGGGAAATGAGGACTGTGATCTGAGCGCAATTCAGATGGAGATTGATTTTGCAGAGGAAGAGGCGGAAGATAGAAGTCTGATAGGCTTTTGTGTTATGGGAGGTATTTTCAGCGAGGGAATTGACTTAAAACACGATAGCCTGATTGGTGTGATCGTAGTGGGGACAGGTATTCCGCAGGTGTGTAATGAAAGAGAGCTCCTAAAACAGTTTTTTGATGCACAGGGGGAGAACGGGTTCGATTACGCTTATCGTTTTCCGGGCATGAACAAGGTGTTACAGGCCGCAGGACGTGTGATCCGTACAGCGGAGGATGTGGGAGTGATTGCTCTTTTGGATGAACGCTTTTTGCAATATACGTATCAAAAGCTGTTTCCCAGAGAGTGGGAAAGCTTTGAAGTCGTGACGCAGGATACCATAGCAAAGAGGGTGGAACGGTTTTGGGATTCCTGGCTTTAATAAGTTGATAAGGCAGATGTTAAGATAGCTTTTTGCTCCATAAGTTTACATAAAATTTACATTGGTTGACATATTATGTAACTGGTAAAAAAGGGAGAGAGTGATACAAATGTTCGACATATGACATGTATTTTTGCAAGTTTGACGCCCAAATCAAGCTAAAAATGACACATGTGTTAATGTGGATAACTATGTGGAAAGTGTGGATTTCTTTTTTTAACCCCGCCAAAAATCGACATTGGTTCCATTTTTTCCACAAAGTTTGATTTGCAACTCAAATTGCAAAAATACTAACCCAGTCAATATTGTTATGTGAATTACTATCTAGCCATGCACGTGAAAAAACAGACAGCCTGTGCAAGTTTACTTGCTAAAGGCTGCCTGCTTTTTCACGTATACGGCGTTTAGCCGCACCGAGATGTAGCGAAGCGAAATCGAGGTGGCATGGCGAGGAAGGCATGCAGGCGCACCGAGATGTAGCGAAGCGAAATCGAGGTGGCATGGCGAGTGCTATAACAAATATGGACATAAGCCACAAAATTTTATATAATAAAAAAACCGAATCGCAAAACAAGGAGGGAAAATCCTCTCCTCGCCAAGGAGCACGGATTTTGCTTCGCAAAACAAGGAGGATTATGAAAATGTGGGCCGAAGAAAGTGTTTTTTATCAGATATATCCTTTGGGATTTACAGGTGCGCCCTATGAAAATGACGGGGTTTTGGTGTCAAGAATCAATAAAGTGAATGACTGGATTCCTCATATGGAGAAATTGGGCATTAATGCAGTTTATTTTTCGCCGGTTTTTGAATCGGATACTCATGGTTATAATACCAGAGACTATAGGAAGATAGATGTCAGACTGGGTACGAATGCGGATTTTAAACAGGTCTGTGACAATTTGCATGCACATGGTATCCGGGTTGTGTTAGATGGTGTATTTAATCATGTTGGCCGAGGCTTCGGGCCTTTTCAGGATGTTTTGAAGAACAGAGAAAATTCCCGCTACACAGGGTGGTTCTACCGTATTGCATTTGATGGGGACTCTCCTTACCATGACGGTCTGTGGTATGAAGGATGGGAGGGGAACTACGACCTGGTGAAGCTGAATCTCCGCAATGAGGAGGTAGTGAATTACCTTTTGGAAAGCGTAGGCTTTTGGATGGACGAATTTGGTATTGACGGCTTAAGGCTGGATGTGGCATACAGTCTGGACGAGGATTTTGTAAGAAGATTACGGAGTTATTGTGATAGCAGGAAGCAGGATTTCTTCTTATTAGGAGAGATGCTTCATGGAGATTATAACAGACTGGTGAATGATGCTATGCTGCATTCGGCAACGAACTATGAGTGCTATAAGGGATTGTTTTCCAGCTTTAACAGCATGAACATGTTTGAAATCAACCATTCTCTGCTTAGACAGTTTGGACCGGAAAACTGGACACTCTATAAAGGAAAACATCTGTTATCCTTTGTGGATAACCATGATGTGACCAGAGTGGCAAGTATTTTAACGAATAAAAACCATCTGCCTCTTATTTATGCTCTGATGTTTGGTATGCCGGGCATCCCCTGCATCTACTATGGCAGTGAATGGGGCTGTACGGGAGAAAAGAGCCAGGGGGATCAGGCACTGCGTCCCTGCTTTGGGGAGCCGGAATGGAATACGCTTACGGACTTTATTGCAAAGCTGGCTCAGGCTAAGAGAAATTCCAAAGCGCTTAACTTTGGCACCTTCCGTTCCGTTCTCCTGACAAACAAACAGTGTATTTTTGAGAGAAAAGTGGAAGGAGAAAGGGTGCTGGTAGCAATCAATGCCGAAGAAAATGAATTCACGGCGCACTTTGATGCGGGTTGCGGTAAAGCAGTGGATCTCATCACCGGACAGGAGCATGACTTTGGGGGAGGAAGCCAGTTGCCTGCATACAGCGCTTTCTTCTGGAAATGTGAAATTTGAAAGTAAATTCTCAAAATACGTATGGATGTGGTATCGTAGGCTGGCCTGCGATATGCACGGAGAGGAAAAATGAAGAAAGTAAGCATTACGTTTTTATACTTTTTACTTTATATTGTGGCAGCGCTTACGATTGCGCTGCATCAGCCATTGCAGGATGCAGCACCGTCCTTCTGCAATCCTCCCGATGAACATTCCCGTTTTAAGGTGCCTATGTACATCTGTGAGCACGGCAGTCTTCCCACCGGTTTTGAGGAGGAGCTTCTAAGTGCGGATACGAAATGGACATATGGGTTTTATACGTTACTTCCCTATATCGTGCAGGGATATGCCATGCGTTTTGTAAACCTGTTTACGGATTCCGAGGTGGCGCTTCTCTATACGGCGAGGTTTATCAATGTGTGCATCGGTTTCCTGATGGCGGCAGTGGTGCTTTTGATAGGAAAAAAATTATTTCGGGATGAACGTATCAAGTGGCTGTTCTGCTTTTTGATCACTTTCCTTCCACAGAGTTTGTTCCTGCATACCTATGTGAATCCGGATTCCATGTGCCTGCTTTCCACAGCACTGATGCTCTATGGGGTGCTTCGGGGATATGGGGACGGCTTTTCTAAAAAGTCCTGCCTGATTTTGGCATTGGGGATTATTCTGTGCGCCCTTTCCTATTACAATGCGTATGGTTTTATTCTGAGCAGTATTTTGCTGTTTGCGGCATACTTTTTAGATAAGAAAGAAGGAAAGTGGAAGTACGACTGGAAGCAGTTTTTGAAAAAGGAATTGCCATCTCTGTCCTGGTTCTTTTGTGCATAAGCTGGTCTTTTATCAGGAATTATATCCTCTATGACGGAGATTTTATCGGACTGGCCACAAAGGAAAGTTTTATAAAAGCCCACGGAATTGCCAGAGAGACCTATCAGAGTCAGGGTAAATCCTTGTTCTCCCTGCTATTCGGTACGACGTTTTTCCCAAAGCTGGTGGTCAGCTTTATCGCCAATTACGGGTCGGCTACCCTCTATACATGGTGGATTGTGTATGTATTCTATCTGCTTTTATTGGGGGGTGGCATTCTGGGAGCAATTTTTGGCCGGGAAAAGAACCCGGCATGCCACAATATGGAGCCGAAATGGCGGCGGGTATTTTTCCATGGGAATATGATTTTTTGCATTCTGATGCCGTTTGTTTTGACGATTCAGTATGCCTATACAGTGGATTATCAGGCGCAGGGCCGCTACATTATGCCGGGATTGATACCAATCATGTATTATGTCTGCTATGGTCTGGAAAAACTGCCGGTGTGGCAGAAGGGCTCAGGGAAACGCAAGGACAGGCTTTTTATCGGGTTACTGCTGGGGATTATTCTTTCTCTTCTTATCAATATCTATATTACGGCATTGCCCCACTATCTGCAAACAAGCGTGTTATAGTTTAGGGGTGTCTAAGAATCTGAGGTAACAAAACATAGCATAAATTCAAAAAGAAGGCTCACGGATTGGTTTGATGTGAACCTTCTTTTTGGCTATTTTTCAGTCTTCCCTAAAGAAATTCCAAAGATTTTCTAAATACTATTGACAAGTTAATATTATATATCATATATTATTAACACAAGAATATATTATACGATGTATAGTATTATAAAATTAAACAATATTATTTGAAAAGATAATAGCAGTAAAGAAAGGGAGGAACGGGAATGGTATTTAACACAGGTGCGGCGCTGCTTGATGCAATCGTGCTGGCAGTTGTGTCCAAGGAACCGGATGGGACCTACGGCTATAAGATAACCCAGGAAGTGCGGCAGGTAATCGAATTGTCGGAATCAACACTGTATCCGGTACTGAGGAGACTGCAGAAGGACGAATGTCTGGTAGTGTATGACAGAGAGTGCGCGGGACGAAACAGACGTTATTATAAGCTCACGGACAAGGGGCTGGCCCAGTTGCAAATGTATGTGAATGAATGGAGGCTGTATTCCGGCAAAATTTCCGGAATCTTAGAGGGAGGAATCAGATATGAATAAGCAACAGTTTATGATAGAATTAGAGCGGCTGCTTCAGAATATTCCTGAGAATGAGAGGGTGGAAGCTTTAAACTACTATGAAGAATACTTCAGTGATGCCGGAGAAGAGAATGAACAAAAGGTTTTGGAAGAGCTGGAATCTCCGCAGAAAGTAGCCGATAATATTAAAGATGGACTAAG
>JBJFCM010000189.1:26188-36466 GCA_051888955.1 Lachnospiraceae bacterium
TTACCAAAATGCTGCACCTGCAAAAGAGGGTATGCCCACATGGGCCATTGTGCTGATTGTAATCGGATGCATTATCTGCTCTCCTGTTATCATTGCTGCAGCGGGGGCTTTACTGGGAATACTGGCGGGCGTTTTCTTTACCTTCTTTGGGTTGATTGTAGGCTTTGGAGCGGCAGGTGCGGCGCTTATTTTTGCAGGAATGGTTACGGCCGTGGTTGGCTTCATGGATATTGTCGCTGCGCCGTTTGCCGGACTGGTGCTTGCCGGTGTCGGACTTTTGTTACTGGCAATCGGCATTCTCTGTATTATGTTTGTGGTCTGGCTGTGTGGCTATGCGATACCGGCCATATGCAGAGGTATTGTATGGCTTTGGAATAAGATTTTCGGTAAGAATAAATAGGCAAAGGGGATGGATGATATGAAAAAATTCATGAAAATCTGTGCGATTACAGTTGCAGTTATTTTGGTAGCGGGTATCATACTGATGACCGTAGGAGGATGCGGCGGCGGTTTTAAAAAGCTGACGAATCAGGCACTAAATGGAGATTTGAGCTTTGGACCTGAGGACTTGCCGGATTGGGTGAGTGACTGGGGAGATGGATGGGTATGGAATGAAGAGTGGGATACCTATGATCTGGATGTGAACAGTATGTTCAATAATGCCTATCCCATCATCAAGGATGGAGAGTCCTGTTCAGAGACCTTCTCTGCTGAAGGTATTCGCAATCTGGAGCTTGGCTTAGGAGGATGTGAGGTTACGGTCACTACCTCACCCGATGAGAGCTTCCATGTGTATGCAGAAAAAATAACAGCCTTTCAGACCTATACCGAGGGAGATACTCTGTATGTAGCAGGCTTGAAAAACGGAAAGTGGACGAATAACTTTACCATGAAGGTAGAAGTGCAGATACCTGCAGGGGTGGTTTTTGAATGTATCGATATGGAATTGGGAGCAGGGGATTTCAATGTTGATGCGATAGAAGCCGGGAAGTTAGATCTGGAGATTGGAGCCGGTCGTCTGCAGATAGGAACAGTGAAAACGAATGAACTGAAGTGCCAGCTGGGTGCGGGCCAGGTAGTGATAGAAAATGCAGAGACAACGGGAAAAGTATCTCTGGAAGTAGGCGCGGGAGAACTGGTATTTACAGGAAGCGTTCCGGGAGACCTGGATGCGGAATGCGCGCTGGGAAATATGGAAATCCATATACTTGGCAGCACGGAAGCAGACCACAATTTTGATTTGGAATGCGCGGCAGGTAATCTGACAGCCGGCAGCCATTCCTATGCCGGACTGGTATCAGAGCAGAACATTGAGAATGGCGCGGCCAGTGATTACAAATTGAACTGTGCTATGGGAAATATGACGCTTACATTCGAATAAGTTCAGACAAATATTTTTCAAAGCAGACCCCTTCGTTAATGGGGATATTTGCGGCGGCGGAGCCTTCTGTACAGATGCGTACGAAATCCGCCGCTTTTTTTACGGAGGCTTCAAAAGATACGCCACATAAAGCGTCTGCTGCGATAATGGAAGCAAATAGATCACCTGTTCCGGGACGGGAAGGACCACCGGCTTTGGCGGTGTACATGCTTTTGGAAGAAACAGGCTTCATCATGGAAATATAGTTATGGAAAAAGCCATTTGCGGCAATGCCGGTAATGACGACACGGTCAGGACCCATGGCATGGAGCTTGTCTGCTATAGTAGAAAGAATAGTTTCATCGGGCTGATCCTGGGGAAAGGGTGTATCTGTTAAAAAGCAGGCTTCCGTAATGTTGGGAGTGATGATGTCAGCATATTTCAAAAGATGTTTTATTGCATGGAAATAATCCGTCTGTACGGAAGAATAGAGCTTACCGTGGTCCCCCATGACCGGATCTAAGATGACCAGTGACCTCCCTTCCTGCTTCTGCTTTTCCATGAAAGAGGCAAGAATGGCAGCCTGCTTGGCTTGCCCCAAAAAGCCGCACAAAATACCGTCAAAATGAAGGTGAAGCTGCTCCCAGGCAGCAAGAAAATCCTGCATATGGGGAGTATAGTCGTATTTATGCCAGGTAGGGAAGGCCATGTGGTTGGAAAAGATGGCTGTAGGGACGGGGCATGCCTGTACGCCCATAACACTGACAACAGGAATAGCCACTGCATGAGAGCAGTGGCCATATCCTGTGAAATCATTTATCATTGCAAGTTTTTGCGGAATGGAATTTATATGTTGCATAGAATGCCTCATTTTTCTGTGGTCAGGAAGCCGGACTTCAATAGTGCGGGGCGTAGTGCCATATACACGATGACGGACACGATGGTGGAAGTGACTGCGTTGATGCTGGTGGATGCCACATTCCATGCGAGCGTCAGTTCTGCAGCAGGCTTTCCTAAAATAATCAGCTTGTAGAAGTAGCCCACAAGGGGATCGAAAATTACATTGAAGAGAAGACCGCTCACAGCGGCTGCGGTAACCCACATTAAAATCTTCTTCTTATCGGTAAGCTGATTGATCTTGCCGATTTTATGTGCTACCAGACCGGTAATCAGGCCGATGCAGAGCTTCAGGATAAAGGTCTTGGGTGCATAGACAATATATATGGGATCTAACAGATCTCCGATTGTCATACCGATGGCACCGCCCAGACCGCCGTAAAGACCACCTAAGACCAGAGCGCCCAGTACGCAGACGGCATTTCCCAAGTGAATGGAGGTCGCATCACCGCCGGGTAAGGTAATCTTAATTTGTAAAAAGGTAAATACGACATAAGATAATGCTGCAAATACGCCGGTTAGTACCAGCTTCATCAATTTTTCGTGTTTCATAACAAGTTCCTCTTTTCTGTGTTTATTCAGTACTGTTGTAGCTATTATATCGAAAAGTGGATACTTTAAAAGTACCAAATTATATTTTTTTTACCATGCCAGTTTGCAAAAAGTAAGTAAAATGAATACATGGAATTGACTAATAATAGATGTCGGTATATAATATTATTTGTGCAATTCGTGCATAAAATTACATAGGATACAAAATTATAAGGAGGGCTTTTTCAATATGGAAAAAGGAAAGTATGGCATTAGATTATCATTCTATGCAGTAGCAGCATTTATTCTTGTAATACTGGGAGGGTACACGATTCCTCTGTTCTTACTGGCTGGTGCTGTAATCTTTGTGGAGAAGGATGAGTGGGCAAGCAGACAGGTGATTCAGGCAATTTGTCTGCAGGTTGTAGTAGGTATTATTAATGCATTCTTTGATTTGTTTAATTTCATTTATAAGATTCCCTTTGTCGGAACCGCATGGGGTACCATCATCAGTGTAATTGATACTTTAGTAAGTATTGCAATCCTTGTATTTGCGATTATCGCTTTAGTTAAGGTGGCAAAGGGCAAGGAAGCAGGCATCCCTCTTGCTGACAAGTTCGCTGACTGGGCATATGGCAAAATCGTTGCAAAGCCTCAGCCGGTAGTGTATGCACAGCCGGTTCAGCCTGCACAGCCGGTTCAGCCTGTACAGCAGGCACAGCCGGTTCAACCCGCACAACCTGTTCAGCAGGCAGCACCGGCAGCAGATGTATGTGCTAAGTGTGGAGAGCCTTTAAACGGAGCAGCATTCTGCACCAAGTGTGGTACACCTGCAGCAAGATAAGGAAATCACCTGCTTTTACTTGACAAGTTGCAGGAAAGTGTTTATAGTAAATAAACAGAATACAGGTAATAACCAAAAAGGTAGAGACAAAAAGGAGTACATATTACCCCTTATCAGAGAGGATGACCCGGAGGAATCCGGCTGTAAGGTCGTCTGAAGGAAGGAATATGGAAGGTAGTTTTGGAACCGGAAGGCAGAAAGCATTTGCAAAGTAAGTCTTCACGCTTCGTCCCCGTTACAGGACGAGACTTTAGTAGAAGTCGCTGAGGCAGCGCAAGCTGTGAACAAAGGTGGTACCGTGAGCAATCGCCCTTTGCTGACATATGTCAGTAAAGGGCGTTTTTTTCATCCTCGGCCGGAAGAGACGGCTCCCCTTGCCTCTACAAAAAAAGAAAAGGAGAACGCTATGAGCAAAGAATTGGCAAAGACCTATGACCCCAAAGGCATAGAGGACAGATTGTATCAGAAATGGCTGGATAAAAAATATTTCCATGCGGAGGTTGACCATTCCAAGACTCCATTTACCATTGTGATTCCGCCTCCAAATATCACCGGCCAGCTCCATATGGGGCATGCACTGGATAACACCATGCAGGATATCCTGATTCGTTTTAAGAGAATGCAGGGCTATAATGTGCTTTGGCAGCCCGGAACAGATCACGCCAGCATCGCTACCGAGGTTAAGATTATTGAAAAGCTGAAGGAAGAGGGGATTGACAAGCACGATTTAGGAAGAGAAAAGTTCTTAGAGCGTGCCTGGGACTGGAAGAAGGAGTACGGTGGCAGAATCATTTCCCAGCTGAAGAAATTAGGTTCCTCCTGTGACTGGGACAGAGAACGTTTCACCATGGATGAAGGCTGTAATAAGGCGGTTACGGAAGTCTTCTGTAAGATGCATGAAAAGGGTTGGATTTACAAAGGAGCCCGTATCATTAACTGGTGTCCGGTATGTAATACCTCCATATCCGATGCGGAAGTAGAGTATCAGGAGCAGGCAGGTCATTTCTGGCATATCAAATATCCTTTGTTTGATGCAGACGGTAAAGTAAGCACCACGGAATTTTTGGAATTTGCGACTACCCGTCCGGAGACCATGCTGGGGGATACCGCAGTAGCAGTCAATCCGGAGGATGAACGTTATAAGCATCTGATTGGCAGGAAGGTGCTGCTTCCTATCGTAAACAGAGAGATGCCTATTGTAGCAGACAGCTATGTTGATATGGAATTCGGTACCGGTGTCGTAAAGATTACGCCGGCACATGACCCCAACGACTTTGAGGTAGGCAAACGCCACAATCTTCCTGTTATCAATATCATGAATGATGATGCTACCATCAATAAGAACGGCGGTAAATTCGAAGGCATGGACCGTTATGCGGCAAGGGAGGCCATTGTCAAAGAACTGGATGAGATGGGGCTTCTTGTAAAAATAGAGGACTATTCCCATAATGTAGGTACCCATGACAGATGTAAGACCACCATAGAGCCTCTTGTAAAAGAGCAGTGGTTCGTAAAGATGGATGAGCTGATTAAGCCTGCTGTAGAAGCGGTAAAAAATGGGGAGATTAAGCTCATTCCCGAGCGTATGGAGAAAACCTACTTTAACTGGACCGACAATATCAGGGACTGGTGCATCAGCCGTCAGCTCTGGTGGGGGCACAGAATTCCGGCATACTATTGTGATGATTGCGGAGAAGTAGTGGTAGCAAAGGAAATGCCGACGGTATGTCCGAAGTGTGGGGGCACTCATTTTACACAGGATCCGGATACCCTGGACACCTGGTTCTCCTCAGCGTTGTGGCCTTTCTCCACGTTGGGATGGCCCGAGCAGACGGAGGATTTAAAGTATTTTTATCCTACGGATGTGCTGGTAACGGGCTATGACATTATTTTCTTCTGGGTTATCCGCATGATCTTCTCCGGCTACGAGCAGATGGGAGAGCGCCCCTTCAAGACCGTATTGTTCCACGGACTGGTACGTGACAGCCAGGGACGCAAGATGTCGAAATCTCTCGGTAACGGCATCGACCCGCTGGAAATCATTGATCAGTATGGTGCGGATGCTCTGCGCCTGACGCTGATTACCGGCAATGCACCGGGCAACGATATGCGTTTCTACTATGAAAGAGTAGAGGCCAGCCGTAACTTTGCGAACAAGGTATGGAATGCTTCCCGTTTCATTATGATGAATATGGATGGCAAGAATCTGACTACGCCGGCCGCAGGAGACTTAGAGCCTGTAGATAAATGGATTTTATCCAAGTTAAACAGCCTGGTTAAAGAAGTAACCGACAATATGGAGAACTTCGAACTGGGTATTGCGGTACAGAAGGTATACGATTTTATCTGGGACGAATTCTGCGACTGGTATATTGAGATGGTAAAACCCAGACTTTACAATTCCGATGATGCGGTAAGCCAGAATGCAGCGCTCTATACACTAAAGACCGTTTTAATCGATGCGCTGAAGCTGTTGCATCCGTATATGCCTTTCATTACAGAGGAAATTTTCTGCACCTTACAGTCCGAGGAGGAGTCCATCATGATTTCTTCCTGGCCGGTATACTCCGAAGAGCGTTCCTTTGCAAAAGAGGAAAGGGAGATTGAAACGATTAAGGAAGCAGTACGTGGCATCAGAAATATCCGTACGGAGATGAATGTAGCACCCTCCAGAAAGGCCTCTGTTTATGTGGTAAGCGATAACGAAGAGGTTGCTGCAGCCTTTCAGGATGGCGCACTGTTCTTTGCCTCTTTGGCATATGCTTCCGAAGTGCTGGTGCAGGCCGACAAGAGCGGCATTGCCGATGATGCGGTTTCCGTAGTGATTCCGGGAGCAACCCTGTATATTCCTTTTGCAGAACTGGTGGACATCAGCCAGGAAATCGAGCGCCTGAAAAAAGAGGAAAAGCGCCTCCAGTCGGAAATTGCCCGTGCGGATGGCATGCTGAAAAATGAAAGATTCCTGTCAAAAGCACCGGAGGCAAAGGTTGCGGAAGAAAAAGAGAAACTTGCAAAATACACACAGATGCTTAACCAGGTACAGGTGCGGCTGGAACAGTTGCAGTAAAAAAGGCGGTGCTGTTGTGGAAAAGGAACAGATTGACTGCTATGAAGAAGCAGTAGCGTATATTGACCGGATACCCCGCTTTACAAGCAAGAATACCATGGAGGATACCAGGGCGTTCCTGCAAAAGCTGGGCAGTCCGGACCAGCACATGAAAATTATACACGTGGCAGGCACAAACGGAAAAGGTTCCGTTTGTGCCTATTTGTGTTCGGTATTAAAGGAAGCCGGATACAAGACCTGTCTGTTTACCTCGCCTCATCTTACCGATATCCGGGAGCGCTTTGTCATGGAAGGCAGAATGGTTACGAAAAAGGCTTTCTTAGAGGCATTTCTATCGGTTTATGAGAGGCTTCCCTGGGAAGAACTCAGGGCAGGAGGGGGGTATCATCCTTCCTTTTTTGAATATTTATTTTTTATGGCAATGCTTCTGTTTGAAAAGGCCGGTACGGATTATTGTATCTTAGAGACCGGACTGGGGGGCAGACTGGATGCAACCAATGCCGTTTCTAAAAAGGAAATTTCCATTATTACCCATATGGGACTGGACCATACGGAATATTTAGGGGATACGCTTCCTGAGATAGCAGCGGAAAAAGCAGGCATCATGCAGGCCGGGGCACCGGTGGTGTACTGGGAAACTGACATAGAAGTCAGCACTGTTCTGGCAGATTGTGCCAGGAAACTACAAATCCCGGCGTTTCCCGTGTCGAAAAGCGACTACGCATTCTTAAAATTTAATAACAAAAGCATTGATTTTTCTTATCGTTCCCTTTATTATGATAATGTCAGGCTTTGTTTAAACACTATAGCCCGTTATCAGATGGAGAATGCATCCCTGGCACTCAGGGCATTGGAGGTTCTCTTCGGCGCAAACGGTTTGTCGCCGGAGGTTATGAAATCCGGCATGGAAGCCGCTTTTTGGGCAGGACGGATGGAAGAGATCAAACCGGAAATCTATGTGGATGGTGCGCACAACGGGGATGGTATCAGAGCTTTTTTGGAGACAGTTTCAGAGGATGGCTGTCAAGGTGACAGACATCTGTTGTTTGGTGTAGTACGGGATAAAGACTATGACACAATGATATCAGAAATCGTTGCAAGCGGTCTTTTTGCGGATATTTCCGTCGTACAGCTTGCAAGCATGCGGACAGTGGAAGCCGATGTGCTTGCGAAGATGTTTACGCATACAGGGCAGAAGATAACCTGTTACCCTTCTGCAAAGGAAGCCTTTGCAGCGCTGCTTTCGGTAAAGAAAAGCGGTGAGCGTATTTATATTGCAGGGTCCCTGTATCTGGTTGGAGAGATTAAGGAGTTGCTATGATTAATTTTGAAGAGGAATTAAAGAAGTTTCATCCCAGTCTGGAAGTAGAGGACGCGGAGGAAGCTATTTACAATCAGGATATGACGGATATGGCAGATATTCTGGTGAAGATGTTGAAAGAGACCAAAGTGGAAGAAGAGTAAAAGGGGTAAGGTAGCATGAAGTGTTATAACTGTGGCTGCCGTTTGACTGAACATGACTTCTGTACCGGCTGTGGTGCCGATGTTTCTCTCTACAAGAGGATTATGAAGGTATCCAACATGTACTATAATGAAGGACTGGAGAAAGCCGGAGTCCGGGATCTGACCGGTGCAGTGGTAAGCTTACGGCAGAGTTTAAAGTTCAATAAAAACAATGTGGAAGCCAGAAACCTGTTAGGTCTCGTTTATTTTGAAATGGGTGAGGTCGTTGCGGCGCTGAGCGAGTGGGTCATTAGCAAGAACCTGCGTCCCCAGAAGAACATTGCGGATGATTATATCGATATGATACAGAGCAATGCAGCCAGGCTGGATACCATCAATCAGACCATCAAAAAATATAATCAGGCCCTGGTTTACTGTACCCAGGACAGTAAGGATCTGGCAATTATTCAGTTGAAAAAGGTACTGTCCCTGAATCCTAAATTTATCAGGGCACATCAGCTTCTGGCACTTCTCTATATTGACAGTGAACAGTGGGAAAAGGCCAAGAGAGAGCTGGATAAGTGCTGCAGAATAGACAGTAACAACACGCTGACCCTCCGCTATATGAAGGAAGTGGACAGCATGCTTGTACCGGATGAGGCCGGTAAGACAGGTGGTAAACGCAAGAATGAAGAGGCTGTTCGTTATCAAAGTGACAATGAGATTATCATTCAGCCGTTAAATGTAAAGGAGCCGAAGCATACGGGGTTAAATACCCTCTTTAATATAGGCATTGGTCTGGTACTGGGAATTGCGTCCATGTTCTTTTTAATTCTGCCGTCCGCTGTAAGCGCAGAGCGTGAAAAGGCGCAGGCAGATGTAAGAGCAGCCAACGAGCAGCTGGATGTGAAGACGTCGACCATAGCTACCATGCAGCAGCAGATAGATGATTTGACTGCGGAGAATGAGAAGCTGCATGAGGAATTGGACGGATATGTAGGCACGGATGGTACCTTAAAGACCATAGACAATCTGCTACAGGGTACTGCGGAATACCTGCAGACCGGCGATGTACAGGCAGCAGCAGCTTATCTGGATATGATAGCAGCAGACGTAAACATGGAGGAGACCTCAGAGGCCTTCCGGCTTTTGTATCAATCGCTGCTGGAGAAGATCGGACCGGAGATGTCGGAAGCTTACTATGCTTCAGGCAATGCCGCATATCAGGACGGTGATTATGAGCAGGCTATTGCTGATCTTACCAAGGCAGTGAACTATAATGCTGAAAACGGAGATGCTCTTTTTACCCTTGGTAATGCCTACCGGCAAAGCGGGAAGAATGCGGAGGCCATAGAAATCTATCAGAAGGTAATAGACCTCCTGCCCGGAACCCAGAGGGCTAACAGAGCACAAAATTATATTGACCAGCTGAGTAACAATTAAGTCGTTTTCGGACTGCATGTTAAAAGGATATTGTAAAATACAAAAGAGAACTTATAAGAGATTATAAGTTCTTTTTTGTTTGAAAAAAATGTCGAAAGGAGAGTGGGATTAAGAAAAATGGAGGATTTTAAAGTGATTGATAACTATCTTTGTGTAAAACTGCCGGAGGAAGTGGACCATCATAAGTCTGCTTATATCTGTGAAAATGCGGATAGATTTATTTTAAAAGAACAGGTAAGTAATGTGGTATTTGATTTTGAAGATACCCGGTTCATGGATTCGTCCGGTATTGGAATTATTATGGGCAGATATAAGAAAATATCCTGTTTTGGCGGAAAAGTTTTTGTGATTCATGCGGACAGGCAGATAAAGCGAATTTTGCACATGTCAGGATTAAGTAAGATCATTGAGATCATGGAATAGGAGGAAGAAGGAACAGAATGATAGAAGTAAAAGAAAAGGAACCCTGCACAATTGGGGAAGGGGGCAGCATGAGGAATGAAATGGCACTGGAATTTGATGCAATATCCAATAATGAGAGCTTTGCAAGAGTGGCAGTAGCCGCTTTTGTGACGCCGCTCAACCCTACATTAGAGGAGCTTTCTGACATTAAGACAGCAGTGTCCGAGGCAGTTACGAATGCCATTATCCATGGGTATGAAAATGTATACGGCTACGGCAGACACGGAGAGG
>JBJFCM010000190.1:0-4562 GCA_051888955.1 Lachnospiraceae bacterium
CCGTGGTGCGGATATCCTGATTTTGGATGAGCCTACGGCAGTTCTTACGCCTCAGGAAACGGAGAAGCTTTTTGGGGTGATCCGTAACATGAAAAATGACGGAAAGTCTGTCGTTATCATTACCCATAAACTGCACGAGGTACTGGAAATATCAGACAGGGTGAGTATCCTGCGTAAGGGTGAGTACGTTGGAACGGTTGAGACCAAGGAGGCTGACGAAGGCGTCCTCACAGAGATGATGGTCGGTAAGAAGGTAGATCTCAATATCGAAAGAGAAGAACCTGAGAATCCCATAAAAAGGCTGGAAGTAAGGAATCTGACTGTTATCAGCGAGGAAGGTATCAAGATATTGGAAGATGTTTCCTTTGATGCTTACGGCGGTGAGATTTTAGGTATAGCCGGTGTTTCCGGTAACGGTCAAAAGGAGCTCCTGGAAGCTATTGCAGGTTTGCAGCCGGCGGCGGAGGGAAGCAGCATCAAATTCTATAACACTGATGATGCAGGAAAGCAGCCGATGGATATCATCGGTAAGAATCCCAGATTTATCAGAAATGCGGGCATTCATATGTCCTTTGTGCCGGAGGATCGTCTGGGAATGGGGCTGGTAGGTTCCATGGGTATGATCGGCAATATGATGTTAAAGAGCTATGAGAGCGGTAAGTCATTTCTGGTGGATCGCAAAAAGCCGAAGGATCTGGCAGAGCAGATAAAAGAGGAACTGGGAGTGGTAACCCCCGGTATCAATACACCTGTTTCCAGACTTTCCGGCGGCAACGTGCAGAAGGTGCTGGTGGGGCGTGAAATCGCAGCTTCCCCTATCGTGCTTATGACGGCTTATGCGGTAAGAGGACTGGATATCAATACCTCCTATACCATCTATGACCTTTTGAATCAGCAGAAGAAAAAAGGGGTTGCCGTAATCTATGTTGGCGAGGACCTGGATGTACTTCTGGAACTGTGTGACAAAATCATGGTGCTCTGCGGAGGCAGGGTAAACGGTATTGTGGACGGACGTACTGCTACCAAAGAAGAAGTTGGACTTTTGATGACGCGTCTGAAAAAGAAGGAAGCTAAGACCGAGCAGGCAGGAGGAGGACAGGCATGAGCAGCGTACAGGTAAGAGAGCCTTTATTTAGAATTGTAAAGCGTGACGGCGCTACCATGAAGAGCAAGATAATTGTAAGAGCGCTGTCCATATTACTGGCATTGGTAATTGATGCCCTTTTTATTTTCTTTGTGACGGGTCTTAACCCCCTTTCTGTGTATGTAGTGATGTTTAAGGGAACTTTTGGAACGAGTATCCGTTTTTCCTGGGCCATGAGGGATCTGGTATCCCTGCTCTGTATCGGAATTGCACTGGCTCCCGCATTTAAGATGAAATTCTGGAACATCGGTGCAGAGGGACAGGTACTGATGGGCGGTCTGATGACAGCTTTGGTCATGGTATATTGTGGGCAGTCTCTCCCGGCACCGCTTCTGTTTGCAGTTATGTTCTTATCCAGTGTGGTAATGGGAGCCCTGTGGGGACTGATTCCGGCATTTTTTAAGGCAAAGTGGAAAACGAATGAGACGCTGTTCACCCTGATGATGAACTATGTGGCCACCAGCTTTGTGGCCTGTGCAGTCAACATCATGAGAGGCCAGGCTTCCAGCTTAGGCAAGCTGAATATGGGAAATCAGGCAGGCTGGTTCCCACAGTTTTTGGGACAGCGTTATAATATCAATATTCTGGTTGTTATCATTTTGACCTTTGCTATGTATTTTTATCTGAAATACACCAAACACGGTTATGAAATCAGCGTAGTAGGGGAATCAGAAAATACGGCAAGATATGCGGGAATCAATGTAGCAAAGGTGACCATGCGCACCATGATGATTTCCGGTGCTATCTGCGGACTTTGCGGTTTTCTCATCGTGGCCGGCAGGGACCAGACTATTTCCGTCCAGACGGCAGGCGGTAACGGTTTTACTGCGATTATCGTGGCATGGCTGGCCAAGTTCAATACCTTTTATATGGCGTTAATTTCTTTCCTGTTAATATTCCTGCAAAAGGGTGCAGGGGAAATTGCTTCTGCCTATGGCCTGAACGATTATGCGGCCTCTATTATTACGGGCATTATTTTGTTCTGTATTCTGGGAAGCGAATTTTTTATCAATTTCAGAATGATATTCAGGGCTAAGACCAAAAAGGAGGGAAAATAGTATGAGCAGTCTGATTGCATGGATTATCCGTGCCATTCCTTTTGGTACTATTATTATGTACGGTGCGATGGGTGAGACCGTTACCGAAAAGTCCGGCAACCTGAACCTGGGTGTACCGGGTATCATGTATCTGGGTGGTTTCGCCGGCTTTGCCAGCGCCTTCTACTATGAAAATAATGTGGCAAATCCCAATGCAGTAGTGTGTGTTCTGATAGCACTTGCCTGCTGTATTTTAGCATCCATGGCGGGTGGCCTGATTTTCAGCTTTTTGACGATATCACTTAGAGCCAACCAGAACGTAACAGGTCTGGCACTTACAACCTTTGGCATGGGTATTGCCAACTTTTTCGGCGTATTTATTTTAAATGGCAAGAGTTATACGGCGGCTCCTCTTGCGAACAGTGCCTTTTCTGCCAAGATTCCGGTGCTGTCCACCAAATTCGGTGTGGTGAGCCAGGTGCTGTTTAGTTATGGTTTTTTGGCTTATCTGGCAATTGTACTGGCGATTGTGCTGCATATCTTTTTAAATAAGACCAAGACGGGCTTAAACCTGCGTGCAGTGGGAGAGAATCCGGCTACAGCAGATGCGGCCGGCATCAATGTAACAAAATATAAGTATCTGGCTACCTGCATTGGCGCAGGCATCTCCGGTATTGGCGGACTGTACTATGTGCTGGATTACAATCAGGGTATCTGGGCGACCACAGGACAGATTGAAGCGCTGGGCTGGCTGGCCGTTGCACTGGTTATTTTCACTACCTGGAAGCCTTTAAACGCCATCTGGGGTGCGTACCTGTTCGGTATCCTGTACTGGCTGTATCAGTTCCTGCCCAGCCTTTTAGGTATTACAGTATCAAGCTATATGACGGATTTGATTCAGATGGTACCTTATGTCGTGACGATTGTGGTATTGATAGTCATCAGCCTCAGGAAAAAGAAGGAAAACCAGCCTCCTGCGCATTTGGGACTTGCATATTTCAGAGAAGAGAGATAAACTATAATAGTTCAAAACAGAAATAAAAGGATGGTAATGATATGGCTTTATTGGAGCAGTGGAGAAAAACAGCATATTCCGAGACAGCGGACAAGCAGTCACTTCAACAGTTGTGGACCGCTTATTTTCAGGAAGAAAAAAATATTTATGCAGAGCTTTTAAAGGCTCCTGATACCGTGGTAACAGGTACTGTTAAGGAACTGGCTGAGAAGTTCGGTGTCAGCATTATGAGCATGACAGGATTTCTGGATGGCATCAATGACAGCTTAAAGGAGCAGAATCCTATCGAGGAGATGGAAGAGGATACTGTTGTCAATCTGGGTTTCGACAAGGAGCTGCTTTATAAGAATATGGTAGCTGCGGAAGCTGACTGGCTGTACAATCTGGAGGAGTGGAACGATATCTTTGATGAAGAGACCAGAAAGGCTCTTTACAAGGAGCAGAAGGCTTCCACTACGATTCGCAAGGAACCCAAGGTATATCCCAATGATCCCTGTCCCTGCGGCAGCGGTAAAAAATATAAGAAGTGCTGCGGAAAGAACAAATAACGATGGAAAGCAGAGTCGCAGATGCAGTAGCACTATTTGAATCAGGATACAACTGTGCACAGTCCGTATTCGCAGCCTATGCTGACTTATTCGGTATGGAGAAGGAAGAGGCTTTGAAGCTTGCCAGTCCCATGGGAGCCGGTATCGGGCGTATGCGTGAGGTATGCGGTACGGTGTCTGCAATGTCCTTACTCTTAGGACTGAAGGAAGGCAATGCGGATGCCTCTGATGAAGAAGCCAAAAGGCGTGTCTATGAAAAGACGAGACAGATGGCTGACCGTTTTAAGGAAGAGAATGGCAGCATCATATGCAGAGAGCTTTTAGGGATTGCAGGCAGGGAGCAGAGTGCGGCACCTTCCGAAAGAACGAAGCAGTACTATATGACCCGCCCCTGCAGCAGACTGGTTGCGAGCGCAGCGCAGATTGTGGAAGATGTGTTACTTTCTGAGTAAGAAGACGTAAGGCTTTGATGCGTAAAATTTTTTAAAAGCTCTTTACAGCGGATAAAAAATGCGCTAGAATACAAACAATAAATAGTGTCCGCGTCATGCAGACAGTATAGAGTGAATGCGTTGAAGAGAAGAGTAGGATGAAGCTAAATAACAGCGAAGGATGCCCGGCATGTCCGGCGGTGTGAGCATCCCTATGAATGTCATCTGAAGACCACCTCTGAGTGACCCTAATCAGGTCCGCCGACCGGCGTTACAGGTAAATTGAGCGGTCTTGTGCCGGCTTTCCGTTACAGGTGAGCAGACATAAGGCAAGCAGGGTGGAACCGCGTGAATACGTCCCTTGCATTACTTTGGTAATGTAAGGGA
>JBJFCM010000190.1:4662-7263 GCA_051888955.1 Lachnospiraceae bacterium
TTTCAGGGTGAAGTAATTGTGAACAAAAGAGATTTGTGGTTCGTAGGAGGTATCTGTCTTTTGGCAGGTATTGTCTATGGACTGCTTTTGGCACCGTGGACCCATGGGGTTGCCATCGGCTGTAATAATGGCTGCAATAACGGCAACGGCGGATGCTGTGGCGACGGCAGTGAAGAGGAATGTGGCAGCGAAGGCTGCTGTAAATAATCAAACAGATTAGAAAAGAGGAGATACTATGAAGATTACTTTAAAAGACGGTTCTGTTAAAGAATATGCAAGTGCAATGAGCGCTTATGAAATCGCACTGGATATCAGCGAGGGCCTGGCAAGAGTTGCCTGTGCAGCTGAAATCGACGGTAAAGTAGAGGATTTACGCACTGTAATTGATAAGGATTGTGAACTGAACATTCTGACAGCCAATGATAAAGAGGGTCTGCGCGTGGTGCGCCACACCTGCTCCCATGTGCTGGCAGAAGCGGTAAAGAGAGTGTTTCCGGATGCCAAGCTGGCTATCGGTCCCTCCATCGACACAGGTTTTTACTATGATTTTGAACATGAGCCTTTTTCCAGAGAGGATTTGGATAAGCTGGAAGCCGAGATGAAGAAAATCATCAAAGAAGGCAACAAGCTGGAGAAGTTTACGCTGCCCAGGGAAGAGGCTATCAAATTTATGGAGGAGAAGAATGAACCATACAAGGTAGAGCTGATTCGTGACCTGCCTGAGGATGCAATTATCTCCTTCTATAGCCAGGGAGACTTTGTAGATTTGTGTGCCGGTCCTCACCTGATGAGCACAAAGGGCATCAAGGCATTCAAGCTGACTTCTTCTTCCGGTGCTTACTGGAGAGGTAAATCCGAAAATGCCATGCTGCAGCGTATCTACGGTACAGCCTTCAATAAAAAGGAAGAGCTGGAGGAGTACCTGGATTACCTGGCTAATATCAAGAACCGCGACCACAACAAGCTGGGTCGTGAGATGGAGCTGTTCACCACCGTGGATGTAATCGGTCAGGGCCTTCCCCTCATTCTTCCCAACGGTACCAAGATGATCATGAAGCTGCAGCGCTGGATTGAGGATCTGGAGGATAAGGAGTGGGGCTATGTACGTACCAAGACTCCGCTTATGGCAAAGAGTGATTTGTATAAGATTTCCGGTCACTGGGATCACTATAAGGACGGCATGTTCGTATTGGGAGATGAGGAGAAGGATAAGGAAGTCATGGCACTGCGTCCTATGACCTGTCCGTTCCAGTACTACTGCTACAAGAATACCCAGCATTCCTACAGAGATCTGCCTATCCGTTACGGTGAGACTTCTACTCTGTTCAGAAATGAGGATTCCGGTGAGATGCATGGCCTGACCCGCGTACGCCAGTTCACGATTTCCGAGGGCCATCTGGTCATCCGTCCTGACCAGGCAGAGGAAGAGTTGCAGAACTGCCTGAATCTGGCGAACTATGTGTTAAAGACCCTGGGACTGCAGGAGGACGTTACCTATCGGCTTTCCAAGTGGGATCCCAACAATAAGGAGAAATATCTGGGGGATGAGGCATATTGGGAAAAGACCCAGGATGCACTGCGCCAGATATTGAAAAAAGACAATCTGCCCTTTACTGAGGCTGATGGTGAGGCTGCTTTCTACGGACCGAAGATTGACATCCAGGCTAAGAACGTATACGGCAAAGAGGATACCATGATTACCATCCAGTTAGACTGTGCAATCGCCGAGAATTTTGATATGTACTTTATCGACCAGAATGGTGACAAGCAGCGTCCTTACATTATCCACAGAACCTCACTGGGATGCTATGAGAGAACGCTGGCATGGCTGATTGAGAAGTATGCGGGCAAGTTCCCTACCTGGCTGTGTCCTGAGCAGGTACGTATCCTTCCTATTTCTGACAAATTTGCCGATTATGCAGAGAAGGTCAGAAAAGAGCTTGCCGCAAACGGCATTGATGTAACTGTTGACAGCCGTTCCGAGAAGATTGGATTCAAGATTCGTGAGGCAAGACTTGCCAAGATTCCTTACATGCTGGTAGTGGGACAGAAGGAAGAAGAGGAAAATGTAGTATCTGTCAGAAGCCGTTTTGCAGGTGATGAAGGGCAGAAGCCTTTGGATGTATTCTTAAAGGATATCCTGGAGGAGATTCGGACCAAGGCTATCCGTAAGGAAGAGGTACAGGAAGAAAATAAATAGTCTGCGAAATAATTTTTTAACTGTATAAAGATGTTTTTTTCAGCCATACTAAGTCCTGATAAAAAAATTTAAAGGAGGACTTACTATGGCTGAATTATGTTGCAGCGTAGAAAATTGTACCTATAATGACCAATGCTATTGCAGCAAAGGAGATATCTGCGTGGGTGGTGAGCAGGCAGAACGGGAAGATGATACCTGTTGTGAAAGCTTTCTGCAGAGAAGGGATGATTCCTATACCAGTTCCATAGATCATGCGAGCCGTACCATCAGCATCGACTGTGAGGCGACAAAGTGCGTTTATAATGAAGACTATAAATGTATGGCAGAGCATGTTGATATCAGAGGCTGCGGGGCATGTGACTGTGAAGAAACGGCGTGCGGAACCTTTAGAGAACAGTAAT
>JBJFCM010000191.1:0-7235 GCA_051888955.1 Lachnospiraceae bacterium
TTCAGGCTGGTAGGGAAGTTCGCGTAATGGTAGTTCCTGAGCAGATTTCAGATGCAGACATGGTAGTATTGGCCAGAGATATTTCCAAGCAAATTGAAGCTGAGTTGGAGTATCCGGGACAGATTAAGGTCAATGTGATCCGTGAAAGCCGCGTAATTGATTACGCAAAGTAAGAAATAATTGAATAGGTAATTAAGAAGCGTAAGCAGACAATTTCCGCTTACGCTTTTTTACGTCCATTTTTTGGATATTTTTTAGGAAAGTCATAAAAAATAAAATTTTCCCTTGTGTTCGGTAAAGTGTTATAGTAGAATATACGAGATGTGTATGATTGTATACGATTATCCAATTGGGTAAAATAAGGAAAATAATAGAGGATGGTGCCAAAATGAAGTCATACAAAGAAATGAGCAAAGAAGAACTGGCAGCTCTTAAGGCTGAACTGGAGCAGGCATATGAGGATGCAAAAGGGAAGGGCTTAAAGCTGGATATGTCCAGAGGAAAGCCCGCAGCAACTCAGCTTGACATGACCATGCCGATTATGGATGCGCTGGATGCAGAGAGCATCTTGAAAACAGAAGCAGGAATGGATTGCAGAAATTACGGTCTGTTAGATGGTATTCCGGAAGCCAAGGCCCTGATGGGAGAGATGATGGGTGTACCTGCTGATAATGTTATCGTCTGCGGTAATGCCAGCCTGTCGATTATGTATGATACCGTATCCCGTTCCATGACACATGGCGTATGTGGAAGCACGCCATGGTGCAAGCTGGATAAGGTAAAATTTCTTTGCCCTGCGCCGGGGTATGACAGACATTTTGCAATTACAGAGCACTTTGGAATAGAAATGATTACCATTCCCATGACACCTACGGGACCGGATATGGATATGGTGGAAAAATATGTGAATCAGGATGCATCAGTAAAAGGTATCTGGTGTGTACCCAAGTACTCCAATCCCCAGGGAATTACCTACTCCGATGAAACTGTAAGAAGGTTTGCAGCGCTGAAGCCTGCTGCAGAGGATTTCAGAATCTTCTGGGATAATGCCTATGTTATCCACCATCTGTACGAGGATGATCAGGATGAACTGCTGGAAATTTTAAGCGAATGTGAAAAAGCAGGCAACCCTGATATGGTATATGAATTTGCTTCTACTTCTAAGGTCAGCTTTGCAGGTGCAGGTATTGCTGCGGTGGCATCTTCTAAAAAGAACCTCGACTTTATGAAAAAGTCCATGACGATTCAGACGATTGGTTATGATAAGATCAATCAGCTTCGCCATGTCAGATATTTTAAGAACCTGGATGGCTTAAAGGCACAGATGAAAAAGCAGGCAGATATTATGCGTCCTAAATTTGAAGCGGTTCTTTCTATCCTGGATAAGGAACTTGGGGGGCTTGATATCGCAGAATGGATCAGACCCAAGGGCGGCTATTTCATTTCCTTTGAAGCAATGGAGGGCTGTGCGAAAGCCATCGTTGCAAAGTGTAAGGAAGCAGGCGTGGTGCTGACAGGCGCCGGCGCTACCTATCCTTATGGAAAGGATCCGAAAGACTCCAATATCCGTATTGCTCCTTCCTTCCCCACTCCCGAGGAAATGGCACAGGCGGCAGAACTGTTCGTTCTTTGTGTAAAGCTGGTAAGTGTGGATAAGCTGTTGGAGGCATAGATTGCAAAGGTGCAGTAAACTGTTCTGACATGGAGGTATATATGGCAGAAGAATTTAAGAGACTCAGCAGGGATTTGGTGCAGAAGGGCGCTATCATTGACTATTATCAGGATACGGTGCAGGTTCCCAATGGTCATATCGTAAAATGGGATTTTATTGGCCATAAAGGAGCTGCAGCAGTTGTTCCGGTGAGGGAAGACGGCAAGCTTCTGATGGTCCGCCAGTACAGAAATGCGTTGGACCGCTATACTATAGAAATACCGGCCGGTGGGTTGAATGGAGCAGAAGAACCTACTGACATTGCGGCAGCCAGAGAACTGGAAGAAGAAACCGGTTACCGTACAGAGGATTTGGAATTTTTAATCAGCATTCGTACGACAGTAGCTTTCTGCAACGAAAAGATAGATATTTATGTGGCAAAGAATCTGATCAAAAGCCACCAGCATCTGGATGAGGACGAATTTATTAACGTAGAGGCTTACACGGTGGAGGAACTGATGGACAAAATCTATGCAGGTACCATTCAGGATTCCAAGACTATATGTGCGATTATGACTTACGCACATAAGTATTGCTAACGGATAGACGCTCTCGGACAACCCTGCACAATTATCAGCATAAAAGCCTGTCCACTATCATACAATAGAGGGTAATGAAAACGGATGGTGGGTAAGGCGGTGATACAATGCGATGGTTGAAAGAATCAGAAGAAAAGAAGAGCCACCTGCTTGCCGGCCTTGTGGCCGTAGGCTTCATAATAGGACTTTTCTTGATGAATATGGGAAAAAAAGCATTGCTTGGAGACACAGGTATTTTAAATGAGTACATGTTGTATGAAATGAAGTATTCTGATGTAGATAGCAATGCTTTTTTTGGGTATGTGCTTCAGAAAAGGCTGGGGGCAGCGCTTCTGTTGGCAGTATTGTCCACTACCTGGCTGGGACTGGCGGCAACCTGGACCTGTGCAGCCTGGATGGGAGTTTCTTTTGGTATGCTGGTCATGGCAGCCATGCTCAGGTACGGTGCCAAAGGAATACTGCTTATTTTGGTAGGGGTGTTTCCTCAGGTGCTGGTTTATTTTCCGGCCAGTCTGCTTTTATTGCAATGGAGCTATGAATTTTGTACTGCAATGTATTTTCCGAACAGGGCTTCGAAGGGAGCGTTTACGGGAGGAGAAACAGTCGGGAAAAGCTTTTTGATACGAAAAAAAATCCTTCAATTTCTGCTTCTGTTGGGAGTTGTCATAATTGGATGTGCACTAGAAAGTTATGTAAACCCTAAACTTGTTTTAAATTTGTTAAAAATCTTTTGAAATACTAATTGCTTTTCCTGAATTTAATGCGTATAATAAAAGTCTAGCGCTATTATTTGTAATAGACCAGGACAGGGATACTTTTTGTGAGGAAGGGCTTAGCAGTTCATGAAACAGGCGATAGAAGCATTTATGACTTATTTACATAATACGAAGAAGACATCTGAGAATACCAGACTGTCTTATCAGAGGGATTTGTACAAGCTGCAGGCCTTTTTAGATGACCTGGGGGTAGTAAAAGTACAGGACATTTCCCGGACGAATTTGAATTCTTATATTTTGTATCTGGAGAAAAACAAGCTTGCACCGGCCACTGTTTCCCGGAACATAGCTTCCATTAAGGCCTTTTACCATTTCCTTTTTAAGGAGCATCTGGTTTCGGAGGACATTTCTGAGGATTTGAAAGCACCTAAGGTGGAAAAGAAAATGCCGGAGATTATGACGGTGGAAGAGGTGGACAGGCTTTTGTCGCAGCCTTCCGGTGATACGCCAAAGGACCTGAGGGATAAGGCCATGCTGGAGCTGCTGTATGCAACGGGCATCCGGGTTTCGGAGCTGATTTCCCTAAAGGTGTCAGATGTCAATTTAAAAATGGGTTTTGTGATATGCAGGGACGGTGGCAGGGAACGCGTGATTCCGTTTGGTAATAAGGCAAGAAATGCTCTTATCAAATATCTGGAGTATGCAAGGGAAGCAATGCTTTTAAAAGAGGAAGAAGAGATTTTGTTTGTGAACTGTTCCGGTAAGCCTATGAGCAGACAGGGCTTTTGGAAGCTGATTAAATTCTATGCGGACAAGGCAGGAATTCAATCAGAGATTACACCGCAGACGTTGCGCCATTCCTTTGCGGCGCATCTGGTGGAGAACGGTGCGGACCTGCACAGCGTACAGGAGATGCTGGGACATTCCGATATTTCTACGACACAGATTTATGCCAATCTGAACCACAACAGAATTAGAGAAGTATATGCCAAGTCTCACCCGAGAGGGTGAGACTTTGTTTACCCGAGAGGGTGAGACTTTGTTTACCCGAGAGGAGTCTGCAATGAACGATACGAAAAAAATTGTGAGAATATTGTTGGTTATCAATATGTTGCAACTGGCGGTTGCAGTGCTGGCATGGATCAGTATTGCGGATACCTGGCTTGAGACATCGAATCATTTTGCTTTTCTGGCCATGGGGTGCGTACTGTGCACCAGTCTGATTCAATTGGCCGGTCTTTATATGGCTTGGAAAACCAATGACGACAGACTGCAGGAAAGTATTCACAATATGGAAGCGCTGAATACGACGTTGCGAGCCCAAAGGCATGACTATATCAACCACTTTCAAGTGGTATACGGATTGATGGAGTTAGGAGAGTATGAAGAGGCACGCAAGTACCTAGAGCCTGTCTTTAAGGAGCTGCGTAAGACGGACAGAGCTTTGAAGACGGCCCAGCCGGCAGTGAATGCCCTATTACATGCCAAGCTGAATGCAGCCGAACAGAAGGGCATCACGGTATACCTGGAGGTCTACACCGATTTAAAGAAGCTGCCCATAGAGGCATGGAGCCTTTGTAAGGTGCTGGCTAACATCATTGACAATGCCGTTCATGCTTTGGAGAAAACAGAAGAGCCACAGCTAAAAATCACAATAAAAGAAGGAGAAAACTACTCCTTTACGATTGAGAACAACGGGCCGATGATTCCGGAGGAGATGCAGGAGGAGATATTCAAGCAGGGTGTATCTACGAAGCAGGAGGCAGGGCACGGGATGGGGCTTTACATTGTGAATAAGATTGTCAAAGAGGCCGGCGGAGAAATCAGGCTTACGTCGGATGCTGCTCACACGGTCTTTTGCGTGGAAATACCGATGCAGGAGCAATCATGCATTTGAAAAGGTCAGATTGACATTTGAAACCCGATTTTGTATCAGTGGTGGAATATCGGTTCTATTTGGGCGGATTTTGTAGTATTAATAAAGCAACACATGAAGAACGAATGAAAAAAGGGATGTGTGGGAAAGGAGGAAGAAGGGAATGGATGTACTCAGTATCATTGCCATTATTCTGTTTATTGCCGGATTTGTTTTTCTGGCAATAGAGGTTGCGGTACCGGGGTTTGGATTGCCGGGTATTTCAGGAATTATATGTCTTGTGGCAGGAGTCTTTCTGGCGGCGGACAGTTTTCAAGAAGGTGTTATCATTACGCTGGTAGTGCTGGCACTGTTGGGAGTCATGTTCGTAATCCTGCTGCGGCTTTTAGCTTCCGGCAAACTGAAATCCCCTCTTGTACTGAAGGAGGAACAGACCAGAGAGGAGGGCTATATCAGTTCCAGCGATATGAATTTTCTCCTTGGAAAAGAAGGTGTTGCAGTCACAGACTTACGCCCTTCCGGTTCCGGAGATTTTGACGGGGTGAAGCTGGATGTGCTTTCCGAAGGCAGCTATATTTCCAAGGGAACCTTGCTGGTTATATCCAAAGTAGAAGGCTCCAAGTTGATTGTAAAAGAGAAGAGTGAGGAATAGAGGGAGGGAAAGACTATGGAAATAGTTGGTCTTATTTGTTTGATTGGTATTATTGTGTTGCTTATCGTGCTTTTCTTTGTGCTTGTGCCGGTTGGACTGTGGATATCCTGTCTGGCGGCAAATGTCAAGGTCAGTTTTTTTAATTTGATTGGTATGCGTTTAAGGAGGGTGGTTCCTGCCAAAATCGTGATGCCTCAGATTAAGTCCACCAAGGCCGGGATAGTATTGAGTGCCAACCAGCTGGAAGCGCACCATCTGGCAGGTGGTAATGTGGACAGCGTTGTGGATGCGTTGATTGCAGCAGAGCGGGCAGGGATTGCTCTTTCCTTCGAGAAAGCTGCAGCTATCGATCTGGCAGGCAGGGATGTATTTGAAGCAGTAAAAATGAGTGTGAATCCCAAGGTAATAGAGACACCAAATGTATCCGCAGTAGCCAAGGATGGTATTGAACTTTTGGTAAAAGCCAGAGTTACGGTGAGGGCCGATCTGGAGAGACTGGTGGGTGGTGCCGGTGAGGCAACTGTACTTGCCAGGATAGGAGAAGGCATTGTGACGACTGTGGGCAGCGCCTCCAGCCATAAAGAAGTGCTGGAGAATCCGGACGATATTTCCAAACGTGTGTTAAGCAAGGGACTGGATTCCGGTACAGCATTTGAGATTCTGTCCATAGATATTGCAGATATCGATGTGGGAAGAAATATCGGCGCACAGCTCCAGAGTCTGCAGGCGGAAGCAGATAAGAATATCGCCCAGGCTAAGGCTGAGGAGAGAAGAGCCATGGCGATTGCCAAAGAGCAGGAAATGCGCGCTTACGTAGTAGAAGCAGAAGCTGAAATTCCCAAGGCTATGGCATATGCGCTGCGGGAAGGAAAAATGGGTGTCATGGACTATTACAATCTGCAGAATTTGCAGGCGGACACCAAAATGCGGGACAGGATTACGATAAGAAAGGGAGACATAAGTGACAATTAAAGTAATACTGGTAGACGATGAAGCAGGGATCCGCATGCTGTTGCGAAAAATTATCGAGAAGCAGGAGGCATTTGAGATCGTGGGAGAAAGTGATAATCTGGCGGATGCAGTTACACTTTTTACCAAAACACAGGCAGAGGTAGTCTTCCTGGATATCGATTTAAACGGAGTGAGCGGTCTCGAGTGCGCAAAAATCATATCGGACTTAAATCCCAAAGCCAAGATTATCTTTGCCACTGCCCATACCCAGTATATGCCGGAGGCATTTAAGGTCTATGCATTTGATTATCTGGTTAAGCCCTTTGATGTGGAACGGGTGAAGGGAACCCTGGAACGCATCAGAGGGCTGTACCCGGAGGAGACAGGACAGCAGCTGTCCTGCCAGTCCGGCAGGGAAAAGGGACAGGACCGTTTACTGATTAAGGGAAAAGAAAGTGCCAGCTTCGTGGAAACTGCTGATATTGTACTGATACAGCGGGAAGAAGGGAATACGGTCATCTATACCGCAGAGGATGTTTTTACTACCTCTGTTTCCATGGGCGAGCTGGAAGCAAAGTTGGACCCACAGCTCTTTATGCGCAGTCACAAGTCCTACATCATCAATGTATCGAAGATAAAAAGGATAGAGCCATACGGAAGGTGGACCTATGTGGTGATTTTCCAGAACTTGAAGAAGGATGCGCTGATTACGGCTGAAAAGTACGAGGAGCTGAAGAAGAGGTACAATTAAGCATCAAGTAATGCCAATTAAGCATCGAGTAATGCCAAT
>JBJFCM010000192.1:0-7233 GCA_051888955.1 Lachnospiraceae bacterium
GGGAAGAAAAAAATATGCAAATATTTTAGTCAAAACACTTATACGTGATTTTAAAGAAGACAAAGAGCATTAACGATGAAATAAAGAAGTTTTGCTTGACATTTTTCAAAGGGCTGATTACAATAACGATAGTTGTAAAAATGCGATGAAGGTGTTAGTAGCAATTCATTTTCTTATAGAGAGAGGAAGCCACCGGCTGCAAGCTTCCTTAAGTTCAGATGATGCGTGAATTTCCCACCGGAGCTTTCAATGTGAAATCAATTGCCTTGCAATTTATCGGAATGAAGTAGAGCAGGCAGAGAGAGTAAGGTTGGACGTGTACGCGCGTTAAGCGTTTAAAGTGCCTGTCTTGTACAGGAAATAGGGTGGTACCACGGATAGATTTCGTCCCTTGCTTCGGCAAGGGACTTTTTTGTGCGAACGAGAAACCGAAGGTTTCGAGTCTGCTTATTCGACACAAAAATAAAGAGAAGAAAGGAAAAAGCTATGAAAGAAAAATTAGAGCAGATCAGGGCACAGGCGATTGCCCAGATTGAAGCCAGTGATGCACTGGAGAAGCTGAACGAGGTGCGTGTCAATATCCTGGGTAAAAAGGGTGAGTTGACAGCAGTATTGAAATCCATGAAGGATGTTGCACCGGAGGATAGACCTAAGGTGGGGCAGATGGTCAATGATACCAGAGAAGAAATTGAAAGCAAGCTGGAAGCCGCCATGAAAAAGCTGGAACATGCGGCGAGGGAGGCAAAGATGAAGGCGGAAGTAATCGATGTTACCCTTCCGGCCAAAAAGAATGTAATCGGACACAGGCATCCCAATACCATTGCGCTGGAAGAGGTGGAGCGGATTTTTGTAGGTATGGGATATGAGGTAGTAGAGGGACCTGAAATAGAAAAGGATTATTACAATTTTGAAGCTTTGAACATTCCGGCAGACCATCCTGCCAAGGATGAACAGGATACCTTCTATATTACCGGAGATATTTTGCTGCGTACCCAGACATCCGGTACCCAGGTGCATGAAATGGAAAAGGGTAAGCTGCCTATCCGTATGCTGGCACCCGGCAGGGTATTCCGTGCAGACGAGGTAGATGCCACTCATTCTCCTTCCTTCCATCAGATAGAAGGATTGGTTGTTGACAAGAACATTACCTTTGCGGATTTAAAGGGAACTCTGGCAGAATTCGCAAGAGAACTGTTTGGGGAGGAGACCAAAGTAAAATTCCGTCCTCATCATTTCCCGTTTACAGAGCCTTCAGCAGAAATGGATGTTACCTGCTTTAAATGTGGCGGCAAGGGCTGCCGCTTCTGTAAAGGCAGTGGCTGGATTGAGATTTTAGGCTGCGGTATGGTTCATCCTCATGTGCTGGAAATGAGTAATATCGATCCGGATGAATATACCGGCTTCGCATTCGGCGTCGGCCTGGAACGTATTGCACTGCTGAAGTATGAAATCGATGACATGAGACTGCTGTATGAGAATGATATCCGTTTCTTAAAACAATTCTAGGATACTTTTATCAGAAATGCAGCGATAGTAATGGTGAAAAGAAAGGAAAGAATGACATGAATACAGCATTATCATGGATTAAAGCATATGTGCCCGAGCTGGAATGTACGGATCAGGAATATTGCGACAGGATGACCCTGACCGGCACCAAGGTAGAAGGCTTTGAAAGACTGGATAAAAATCTGGAAAAAATTGTAGTAGGTGAGATCAAGAAAATAGAAGGACATCCCGATGCGGATAAGCTCATCATCTGTCAGGTAAATATCGGCAGCGAAGAGATTCAAATCGTTACAGGTGCCCACAATGTAAAAGAGGGAGATAAGGTGCCTGTTGTGTTGGACGGCGGTAAAGTGGCAGGCGGCCATGACGGTGGTCCTCTTCCGGAGGAAGGCATCAAGATTAAAGCAGGTAAGCTGCGTGGGGTACCATCCAATGGTATGATGTGCTCTATTGAGGAACTGGGTTCTTCCAGAGAGATGTATCCGGATGCACCGGAAGAAGGTATCTATATCCTGCCTGCTGATGCTGTGCCGGGAGAAGATGCAGTAGCACTTTTGGGACTGCGCGATACCGTATTTGAGTATGAAATTACCAGCAACCGTGTAGACTGCTACAGCGTACTGGGGATTGCCAGAGAGGCTGCTGTTACCTTTGACAAGCCTTTTGTTCCTCCTGTTGTTACCGTAAAAGAGAACGGTGAGGATGTAAATGATTATATCAGTGTAGAGGTGCAGGATAAGGACCTTTGCACCAGATATTGTGCAAGAGTATGTACCAATATCAAAATCGGTCCGTCTCCTGAATGGATGCAGAGAAGACTGGCAGCAAGCGGTATTCGTCCTATTAACAATCTGGTAGATATTACCAACTACGTAATGGAAGAATACGGCCAGCCCATGCATGCATTTGATTTGGATACGGTTGCTGGCAAAAAGATTATCGTACGTCGTGCCAAGGATGGGGATGAATTCCAGACCCTGGATGGCCAGATGCGTAAGCTGGATTCCGAAATTCTTATGATCTGTGATGCGGAAAAGGAAATCGGTATTGCAGGTATCATGGGGGGAGAGAATTCCAAGATTACTGATAACGTCAAGACTGTGCTGTTTGAGGCAGCTACCTTTAACGGACCCAACATCAGAAAGTCTGCAAAGAGACTGGGGCTTCGTACCGATGCTTCCGGTAAATTTGAAAAGGGCCTGGATCCCAGAAATGCAAAGGCTGCTATTGATAGAGCCTGCCAGCTGATTCAGGAGTTAGGCTGCGGTGAAGTAGTAGGAGGTACCGTAGACGTTTGCGAATCTTTGGCTCCTCTTAAACAGCTTCCTTTCGAGCCGGAAAGATATAATCAGCTTCTTGGTACGGATGTGTCCAAAGAGCAGATGCTGGATATCTTTAAAAAGCTGGAAATCAAAGTGCTTACGAATGCTGATGGCACAATCTCTCTTGAGATTCCTTCCTTCAGACAGGATTTGGTGGGAAGAGCGGATCTGGCAGAGGAGGTAGCAAGATTCTATGGCTATGAAAAGATTCCGGTAACGTTGCCGAACAGCACCTCCACTACCGGTAAACTTTCCTTCAAGCTTCGCGTGGAACAGAAGGCAAGGGATATTGCAGAATACTGCGGCTTCTCACAGGGTATGTGTTATTCCTTCGAAAGTCCCAAGGTATTTGATAAGCTGTTACTGGATGCGGATGATAAAGCAAGAGAGGCGATTACGATTTCCAATCCCTTAGGAGAGGATTTCTCCATTATGAGAACCTTATCCTTAAACGGTATGCTGACCAGCCTTTCTACGAACTACAACAGAAGAAATAAGGATGTCCGCCTGTATGAGTTGGGCAATATCTACATTCCCAAGGCACTGCCGTTGACAGAACTGCCGGATGAAAGAATGCAGTTCACCCTTGGCATGTACGGAGAAGGAGATTTCTATACCTTAAAGGGTGTAGTAGAGGAATTTTTAGAAAGCATCGGCATGAAAGAAAAGGTAGTCTATGACCCTGCGGCAGGGAAAAACTTCCTGCATCCGGGACGTCAGGCCAATATGCTTTACAAGGGAGAAATAATAGGTTATATTGGAGAAGTACACCCTGAAGTGTGCGACAACTACGCTATCGGTACTAAGGCATATGTGGCAGTCATTGATATGCCGGTCATTCTGCCGTTTGCAACCTTCGACCGCAAGTACGAGGGCATTGCGAAATATCCGGCAGTTACCAGAGATATCTCCATGGTAGTGCCTAAGAACGTACTGGCAGGACAGATTGAAGCAGTGATTGTACAGCGTGGCGGTAAGATACTGGAATCCTATAAGCTGTTCGATATTTATGAGGGTAATCAGATTCAGGAGGGCTGCAAGTCTATGGCATACTCCATTTCCTTCCGTGCAAAGGACAGGACTCTGGAGGAAGCAGATATTACAGCAGCTATGAAGAAAATCTTAAACGGCTTAGAGCAGCTCGGCGCCCAGCTCCGCCAATAATAAAGGAGAAGAAATGGAAAGAAAGAATCTATGGGAAACCTACGATACGAAACAGATAAAAGAGCTGGAAAAGCTTTCTGATGAATACAGAGCTTTTTTGGATAACGGAAAAACAGAAAGAGAATGTATTGACACCATTGTAAATATGGTGGAAGAAGCCGGCTTTGTGGAGCTGGAAAAAGCAATTGCAGAGGGAAAGAAGCTGAAAAAGGGCGATAAAATCTACTCTGTATGGATGAATAAGTCCATTGCTATTTACCAGCTGGGAGAAGAGCCTTTGACAGCGGGCCTCAATATCTTGGGAGCGCATATCGATTCTCCCAGAATCGATGTGAAGCAGAATCCTTTATACGAGGATGGAGGCTTTGCTTATCTGGATACTCATTACTACGGCGGTGTGAAGAAATATCAGTGGGTGACTCTGCCCCTTGCTCTTCATGGCGTTATCGTGAAGAAGGATGGCACGACGGTTGAGGTAAACATCGGCGAAGAAGAGGATGATCCGGTATTCTTTATTTCCGATTTACTGATTCACCTTGCCGGTGAGCAGATGGAGAAAAAGGCTGCAAAGGTGATTGAAGGAGAGGCACTTGACCTGATCGTTGGCAATAAGCCGCTTATCATTGACACAAATAAAGAAGATGAAGAAAAAGAAAAGCCTGAGAAAGCCAAGGAAGCAGTGAAGGCCGGTGTGCTGGACATCCTGAAGACCACCTACGATATCGAGGAAGAGGATTTTATCTCCGCAGAGCTGGAAATTGTACCTGCAGGAAAGGCAAGAGAAGCCGGCCTTGACAGAAGTATGATTTTAGCTTACGGACAGGACGACAGAGTGTGTGCGTTTACCTCTTTAAAGGCTATGCTGGATACCAAGAAAACAAAGAGAACCATGTGCTGTATTCTGGTGGACAAAGAGGAAATCGGTTCTGTAGGTGCAACTGGCATGCAGTCCCATTTCTTCGAAAACAGTCTGGCAGAGCTGATGGCCCTTACCGGGGAATACAGTGAGTTGAACGTGAGAAGATGTCTGGCTCATTCCTGCATGCTTTCCTCCGATGTCAGCGCAGGCTTTGATCCTTCCTATGCATCCTGCTTTGAGAAGAAGAACGCCGCATTTTTAGGAAACGGTATGGTGTTCAACAAGTTTACCGGTGCAAGGGGTAAATCGGGTTCCAATGATGCCAATGCCGAATATATGGCACATATCCGCGGTATATTTGACAAGAAGGGCATTCAGTTCCAGACAGCAGAGCTGGGAAAAGTGGATGTGGGCGGCGGTGGCACTATTGCTTATATCCTGGCACTTTATGGTATGAATGTAATTGACAGCGGTGTAGCCGTGCTCAACATGCATGCACCCTGGGAAGCTACAAGCAAAGCAGATATTTATGAGACCTACCGCGGTTATAAGGCCTTTGTTGAAGGAGCCTGTTTATAATGACAGAACTTAAAAAATCTGATTTTTATTTTGACCTGCCGCAGGAGCTGATTGCACAGGACCCCCTGGAGGATCGTTCTTCCTCCAGGCTCCTTGTGCTGGATAAGGAAACCGGCAGGACGGAACACCATGTTTTCAGGGAAATCATCCAATATTTGAACCCGGGAGACTGCCTGGTATTGAACAATACCAAGGTTATTCCGGCAAGGCTTTTGGGGCAGAAGGAGGATACCGGTGCGGCTGTTGAGGTGTTACTCTTAAAGCGCCGGGAAGATGATGTGTGGGAGACTCTGGTAAAACCCGGTAAAAAGTGCAAGCCGGGCACCAGGCTTACGTTTGGGGAAGGTCTTTTACATGCAGAGGTACTGGAAACAGTGGAGGAGGGCAACCGCCTGATTCATTTTGAATATGAGGGCATTTTTGAGGAAATTCTCGATAAGCTGGGAGAAATGCCCCTGCCTCCTTACATTACCCATAAGCTGCAGGATAAGAACCGTTATCAGACAGTTTATGCAAAATATGAAGGGAGTGCTGCAGCACCTACAGCGGGGCTGCATTTTACAAAGGAACTGCTTTCAGAGATAGAAGAGAAGGGCGTGGAAATTGCTTATGTTACGCTTCATGTGGGACTGGGAACGTTTCGCCCTGTCAAAGTAGATAACATTTTAGAGCATCATATGCATTCTGAATATTATCAGGTAACAAAGGAAGCGGCGGATAAAATAAACCGTACGAAGGAGAATGGTGGCCGTGTCATCTGTGTGGGTACCACCAGCTGCCGGACGGTGGAAAGTGCTGCCGATGAGAACGGCAGGGTACAGGAGGGCTGTGACAATACAGAAATCTTTATTTATCCGGGGTATCGGTTCAAGGTACTGGATGCACTTATTACAAATTTTCATCTGCCGGAATCTACCCTGGTCATGCTGGTATCTGCATTGGCAGGCAGGGAGCATGTCTTAAATGCCTATGAAGAAGCTATTAAAGAAAAATACCGGTTCTTTTCATTTGGGGATGCGATGTTTATTCAATAGAAAGGGGTAACTTATATGGAAGAGAGAAGGAAAGCAAAAAGAACACGGCTGCAATCTAAAATTGTAGTAAAACGTCTGGACGGCGACGAGAAGGAAGAGGTGGATATCGAGGTGGTAGATATCTCTAAGTCAGGAGTAGGATTTACCTGCAACAGAGCGCTTACTATCGGTGCGGTATATGAATCCTATCTGACTATTTGGACCAAAGAGGTATTGCATGCCATATTGGAAATTGTACGGATTGAAAAGAAAGACGATACGATATCCTATGGGGCAATCTTTGTTGGCATGCCGGAAATCGATGCTGCCAGAATCAGCGTATACCAGGCAGTGGAAGAGAACTCATAAAATGTCTGACAAAAAGAGATTTACGATAGTGGCAGTCTCCGGAGTGTTACTGTTCTTATTGTACAGTATCATATTTGCATTTTCAGGACAGGACGGGGATACATCGGGCGGTATCAGCATGGCGGTGTCCAGACAGGGGGTTAAAATCTGGGATGAATTGACCGATGCCCATATGACGCCGGGAATGATGGAAGAGAAAGCAGTTCATCTTGAGCATCCAATACGAAAGATGGCCCATTTTATGGAATATGCATTGATGGGAATCTTGACGTATAACATATTGAACTGCTATGTTGGTAAGGTAGGAAAGCGTTATTTCCTGGCAGTTCTTTGGGTGTGTTTATCAGCAGCACTGGATGAATTTCATCAGTACTTTGTGCCCGGCAGATGGGCTGGTTTGTCAGATGTATTGCTGGATACC
>JBJFCM010000193.1:0-1681 GCA_051888955.1 Lachnospiraceae bacterium
AGGATTTTGTGGATGAAATGTGGTTCATCTATGCTTCTTCTGAGGTACGCAGAAGGCGCCTGAAAGAGAGCAGGGGATATGATGATGACAAGATTAACCGGATTATGGCAAGCCAGCTTTCGGATGATGCATTTCGCAAAAGCAGTGATTTTGTCATAGATAACAGCAATACGTTAGAAGAGGCATACAGCCGGATTAAGCAGAGACTGGAGGCATACACGTGGCAGGAATAACACATCATGAAAAAACGGTGTTTGGACTGGATATCGGTACCAGAAGCATAGTAGGAACAGTGGGATATAAGGATAAGGACCGTTTTGTCGTGGTAGCACAAAGAGTAAGAGAACATGAAACCCGTGCCATGCTGGACGGGCAGATTCATGACATTATGAAGGTGGGAGACACAATCCGCACTGTGAAGGAGGAACTGGAGCAGGATATCGGTTTCCCTTTGGAAGAGGTGTGTATTGCAGCAGCAGGCCGTGTGCTGCGTACGGTGACGACCCATGTGGATTATGAGTTTTCCGAGGAAAGAAAGGTGCTGGAGGAGGATGTCTATGCGCTCTCTGCCATGGGAGTGGAACAGGCATATGAAGAGTTTTCAGCAGACAACGATACGGAGATGAAGTTTTTCTGTGTTGGCTACTCCGTTATCCGGTATTACATGAATCACTATGTAATCGGGAATCCGCAGGAGCACAAAGCAGGCAGTATCGGAGCTGATATGATTGTGACCTTTCTGCCGGAAGATGTCGTGGATGGTCTGTATAGGGCTGTGGAGCATGCGGGGCTTAAGGTAGCAAACCTGACGCTGGAGCCGATTGCGGCTATTTCCGTGGCGATACCGGAGAATTTCCGGATGCTGAACATTGCGCTGGTGGACGTTGGCGCAGGTACCTCCGATATTTCTATTACAAAGGACGGAGCTATTGTGTCCTATGGCATGATTCCTGTTGCGGGAGACAGCCTGACGGAAGTGATTGCAAAGCATTGTCTTGTAGATTTCAATATGGCAGAGCAAATAAAACGATGCCTTGGCGATAGGGAAAACGCTGATGGTTCCGTAGAATTTACGGATATTATGGGACTGCCGCAGACCATGAGTGCAAAGGAACTTTTGGAGGTTTTAGACCCCTCTATCGAAGAAATGGTAGGGAGAGTTGCGGACTGTATCAAGGAACTGAACGGTGAAAAATCTGTCAGCGCGGTATTTGTGGTAGGCGGTGGTGGAAAAATTCCCGGCTATACGGAGAAGCTTGCGAACAAGCTGGGTATCGTAAAGGAAAGGGTGGCCATCAGAGGGAAAGAAGTTATGGGCTTTGTGGATTTTCCTGAAAATATTGAAAAGGATTCCCTGCTGGTAACGCCCATCGGTATCTGCTTAAGCTTTTATGAGCAGAATAACAATTTTATTTTTGTGACCTTCAATGAAGAGCGGGTAAAGATATACGATAACGGAAAACTTTCTGTGGTGGATGCTGCCATGCAGGCCCAGTTTCCCAATGACGGGTTGTTTCCTAAGAGAGGCCGTGAGTTAAATTATTTGGTGGAAGGAAAAGCACGCATCAAGAGAGGGGAACTTGGAGAGGCAGCTGTCATTACCGTAAACGGGGAACCGGCGGATATTCATACCCCGATTAAGGCAAATGATTTGATAAGCGTCATGCCTTCTACAGCAGGA
>JBJFCM010000194.1:0-7218 GCA_051888955.1 Lachnospiraceae bacterium
CGGGTGGCGGCGGCTATCCCAAGGAAAGAGTAGTGCCGGAACAGCGCAATAAAAAGATTTTAGACGCAGTAAAAGAAGTTACCCATGTGGATATGGTGACCATCCTGAAAAATCTGGACAGAGACCTGGTAAAAGGTGCTTTGTCCGGTGAAAAATTTGCAGAATACTTTTTTGCAGATTGCAAGTGTGATAAGATAGCAGCAGCTGTAAAAGAAATACTGGCGTAACGCCGCTTAAATGAAGATAGGCCCCAAAGGGCAGATAGGAGATTTATCATGAATGCAGTTTTAGAGAAAATCAGCAAAATCGGTATTGTACCGGTAGTGAAGATTGACAGAGTAGAGGATGCAGAACCTCTTGCAAGAGCGCTTTGCAACGGTGGTCTGCCTTGTGCAGAGGTTACTTTCCGTACGGATGCGGCAGCAGGTGCCATTAAGGTTATGACGGAAAAATTCCCTCAGATGTGTGTAGGCGCAGGTACCGTGCTCAATGCAGCACAGGTGGATGCAGCAGTGGAAGCAGGCGCACAGTTCATCGTCAGCCCGGGCTTAAATCCTAACACCGTAAAATATTGTATCGAGAAGAATGTACCTATCACACCCGGTACTTCAAGTCCTTCCGATATCGAGCAGGCAATCGAGCTGGGTCTGGATGTTGTAAAGTTCTTCCCGGCAGAGCAGTCCGGCGGTCTTGCAAAGATCAAAGCAATGGCAGCACCTTATGTAAATATGAAGTTCATGCCTACCGGCGGCATCAACGCAAAGAACCTGACTTCTTATCTGGATTTCAACAAGATTATCGCATGCGGCGGTTCCTGGATGGTTCCCGGAGACCTGATCAATGCAGGTGAGTGGGACAAGATCGAACAGCTGACCAGAGAAGCAGTACAGACCATGCTTGGCTTTGAACTGGCTCATGTTGGTGTCAATGCAGAAAATGCAGAAGAAGCAGAAAAAGCGGCTAACAGATTTGCCTTTATCTTCGGTATGCCCGCAAAGGTTGGCAACAGCTCTGTATTTGCCGGTACTGCTCTTGAGGTTATGAAGACTCCTTACCTTGGTAAGAATGGTCATATTGCAATCAGAACCAACTATATTGAGAGAGCCGTTAACTATTTAAGCTCTGTACTTGGCGTGGAATTTGATGAAGCTACTGCAAAGAAGGACGCAAAGGGTGCACTGAAGGCTATTTACCTGAAAGAAGAGATTGGCGGTTTCGCAGTTCATCTGGTACAGAAATAGGATAATTAAGGGATACTATACCCCATCAATTTATTATAAGAAAGGAATTTATTCACAATGGCAAAAGTAATTACCATGGGTGAGATCATGTTAAGATTATCCACCCCCAACAATGAAAAATTTATCCAGGCAGACGAGTTCGATATCAATTACGGCGGCGGCGAAGCTAATGTTGCAGTTTCTCTTGCAAACTATGGCCATGACGCTGAGTTCGTAACAGCAGTTCCCAACAATGAAATTGGTGAATGTGCAATTGCTGCTTTAAGAAAATACAATGTAGGCACAAAGCACATTGCAAAATGTGGCGAGAGACTGGGTATCTACTTCTTAGAGTCCGGTTCTTCCATGAGACCTTCCAAGGTTGTGTATGATAGAGCACATTCCTCTATTTCTACTGCAACAGAAGCTGATTTTGATTTTGACGCTATCTTTGAAGGCGCTGACTGGTTCCACTTTACCGGTATCACTCCCGCTGTATCCGATGCAGCAGCAGAGCTGACCGAGAAAGCCCTGATTGCAGCTAAAAAGCATGGCGTAAAGGTTTCTGTAGACCTGAACTTCCGTAAGAAATTATGGTCCTCCGAGAAGGCTCAGAGGGTTATGAAGAACCTGATGCAGTATGTGGATGTATGTATCGGCAACGAAGAGGATGCTGAACTGGTACTTGGCTACAAGCCCGGTGAAACAGATGTAACCAGCGGCGAGTTAGAGCTTGCAGGCTACAAGTCCATCTTCGAGCAGATGGTAGCAGATTACAACTTTGAGTATTGCATTTCCTCTCTGCGTGTAAGCCATTCCGCTTCCGACAACGGCTGGTCCGCATGTATCTACAGCAGAGATACCAAGGAGTTCTATCACTCTAAGGAATACAGCATCCATCCTATTGTAGACCGTGTAGGTGGCGGTGACTCTTTTGCTGGCGGCGTTATCTGCGGTATGCTGGATGGTAAGAACTTCAAGGATGCTCTTGAGTTCGGTGTAGCTGCATCCGCATTAAAGCACACCATTCCCGGTGACTTCAACCTGGTATCCAGAAAAGAAGTAGAAACACTGGCAGGCGGCGATGCTTCCGGTCGTGTACAGAGATAATTTATCTGATATTCCTTTTTAAAAAACAGAGGCTGTATGGAAAGGCAAATCTTTTCATACAGCCTTTTTGTATATATTGACATATAAAACAGCAAAACATATTGAATAATTGTACAAAATAGTATATAGTGATAGTGACACTATCATAATTTGAAATTTTTTAGATGTGGTAAGGGGGTAAGCTATGAAAAAGCTTTCAACAGGTAAGATGTGGCTGTTTGCGGTGGGGCAGCTTGGCTGGTCCATGATGTCAGGACTGATTTCCAACTGGCTGGTGTATTTTTACCAGCCGGATTCAGTAGCACAGGAAGCAGGACAGACGATATTTGTACCACAGGGTCTGGTGGTACTGGGTATCTTTACGGTAGTCGGTGCGATTACGGCACTGGGACGTGTCTTTGATGCGGTAACGGATCCCTGGATTGCTTCGCTTTCGGACAAATGCAAGTCTAAGAATGGCAGAAGGATTCCATTTTTAAAATGGGCAGCGCTTCCACTGGCGCTTACAACAGTGCTGGTATTTTGTGCACCGGTAGGGCATAGCAGCGCATTGAATGTCATTTGGCTTTTGGTGTTCGTTATGGCCTATTATCTGTCCATTACAGCTTATTGTACACCCTATAATGCCCTGATACCGGAGCTGGGGCATGACCAGACGGAGAGGCTGAATATTTCTACTGCCATTTCCCTGACCTTTATTGTTGGTACAGCCTTTGCGTATGTGGCACCGGTCATCTGGGGAACCCTGGAGGGTAGTATGGGACGTGTACCGGCTATGAGGCTGACCTTTGCGATTATGGCGGTAATTGCCTTTTTCTGTATGCTGGTACCGGTATTTGCCATCAAGGAAAAGGATTATGTGGAGGTCAAGCCCTCGGAGGACAGTGCTTTGTCTTCCCTGATAAAGACCTTTCGGAACAGGGATTTTTGTATCTTTGTGGCTTCCGATATCTTTTACTGGATTGCGTTGACCATGTTCCAGACGGGACTGCCCTTTTTCGTCACATCCCTGCTGGGGCTTTCAGAAAATATGTCCACTGTCTATTTCGTAGCGATGACAGCACTTTCTCTGGTATTTTATGTGCCCATTAACATGATTTCCAAGAAAGTCGGAAAAAAGAAAATGGTGTTGCTTGCCTTCTTTCTGTTTACGGCAGCCTTCCTGTATACGGCATTTATCGGTAACGGGCTGGGGATTTCTCCTACCGTACAGGGCTTTATCCTGGTGGTAGTTGCGGCATTTCCCATGGCTGTGTTTGGTATTCTGCCTCAGGCCATGGTGGCGGATGTATCACAAAGTGATGCGAAGAGAACCGGAGAAAACAGAGAGGGCATGTTCTATGCAGCAAGGACCTTTGCCTTCAAACTGGGACAGAGCGTTTCTATGCTGATTTTTACGGCACTGGCAACTATAGGAGCAGGCAGCGGCCTGGGATACCGTGTGGTAGCGGCAACCGCCTCTGCGCTGGCACTCATCGGAGGCGTTATTCTGGTATTTTATAATGAGAGAAAAGTCAATGAAGGTTAATTTGCAGGAGAAACGACGTCAGGAACGAAAAAACAAAATGGAGAAGCGCCGGGAAGAAATTATCGACTGCGCATTTGCCTGCTTTTGTGAACAGGGAATAGAGAGGGCGGCGCTTGCGGACATAGCGGCATTCGCCAAAGTGGGGGAGGCCACTTTGTACCGGTATTTTTCCACCAAGGAAAATCTGGTCATGGACTGTGGTATCCGGTTTTGGAGAGAGATCTCTGAAAGCTATGAAAATCTGGTGAGTACGGAGGAGTACCAAAATAGGACGGGCCTTGCACAGATAGAAGCCTTGTTGGAATTGTCGGCCTCTATTTATGATGAACAGGAAAGCAGCCTGAAGTTCTTACACGATTTGGATGTATATATGGCATCACACAGGATGGATGCGGAGAAAATGCAGGAATATGCGATTTTGGTGGACAGACCCAAGCCATTTCTCTGTGATGCGATTGAAAAAGGAAAGAAAGACAAAACGGTGACCTGCAAAGCGGATACCCAGGAAATTTATTACACCCTTACCCATACGGTGTTGAGCCTGATGCAGAAGATGGCGGGGGTAGGACAACTGCTTGCAGGGGACAGTGCGGTTACGGCAAAACGCAGGATACAGTTGCTGTTACAGCTTTTGCTGGACGGACTGAAGGGCTGCTAGTCAGGCTAGGGGCGGTGTTGCTTATGGAGAAAAATATGGGAAGTAAATTGGAAGAATTGGATTTGAAAAGAAAAGGAAAGCAATTTGTCTGTCTGGAGGAGAAAAATCTGGAGGAGCAGATGAGGACAGTTGTAGAGCCGATGCTTTTGCAGACAAAGAAGCAGGGGCAACTGGCCGTGAAAGGCGGAGAACTGTACTACGAACTCTATTCGCAGAAGCAGACGGCCGATACAATCGTCATATGCCATGGCTTTTCTGAGTCTGCGGAAAAATATGGGGAATTTATCTACTACCTTTATAATGCGGGGTATCAGGTCGCCATATGGGATCAGCGCGGACATGGGCGTTCCCTAAGAGAGGGGATAGATCCCAATGTGGTCCATATCGAAGAGTTTTCGGACTATGTGGAGGACATGCATCATTTTGTGGAGCAGGTGGTAAAGCCCTTTGCAGAAGGCGGCAGACTTTATTTGTATGCCCATTCCATGGGCGGTTGTGTCGGCGCTTTATATCTGGAGCAGTATCCCGAGGATTTTGAAAAAGCGGTACTGAATGCCCCCATGCTGGCAATACAGATGGGGGCCTGTCCCTTATGGGTGGCGAAGGGTATCTGCGATGTGGAAAAGCTCATAGGAAAGGGAAAAAAGCGACTTTTTACACAGGGAGAATTTAATCCGGAAGAGCCTTTTGCGGAGAGCTGCTCTGATTCGGAAGCACGACATCTCTATTATCATGCAAAGCGCAGAGAGAATTCCTGCTTTCAGACAAGCTCCGCCAGCTATGCCTGGGGCAGCACGGCTATCAGGGCCGGACGCAGGGCAGTTCGCAAAAAGAATGCGTCCCGTATCAAGATACCGGTGCTCTTATTCCAGGCAGGAAGGGACAACCAGGTGAAGGCAAAAGCACAGGAAGAATTTATCAAGTATGTGGAAAAAGGCAGAATTATCCGTATCTCCCAGGCAAAGCATGAGATATACAGGGCACAGAATGTGCTGCTTGCACCTTACATGGAAGAAATTCTTCAATTTTTTTAAAATTTTTTACACAATTCGTAAAATTGAGGGTTGACAGATGGAGGAAAAGAGGATACAATGAATCTTGCTTGCGGAAGTGCTGGAATTGGCAGACAGGCTAGATTCAGGTTCTAGTGTTGGCAACGACGTGAGGGTTCAAGTCCCTTCTTCCGCACGAAAAGAGAAGACTCAGGCAAATGCCTGAGTCTTTTTTGTGCCAAAACAACTTTGTACCCAAAGCTTAAGTTTTGCTTTTAAGAAAAATGGTTTAGAAGAAACTGTTGAAAATATTGCCGGTATTGTAATTGTTGCTGTAGGAACCGGTAAAATCATAAGTAGCAGCTTTAGAAGCCTCATTGTCCGCTGCAAAATTAATCAAAGAAGACTGGGCAGATACGCGGTAAGCGTAGGAACCGGTGCTGTTGAAGAGATTCTTTACAGTGCCGGCGTCTGCCTTCATAAAAGTATCCTTGTCAATGCTTAAGGAGTTATCTTCATTGATGGTAATGCCAACCGCAGCCAGCGATTTCTCATTCGCTGCAGTAGCTGTAGTAAGGCTCAGGGTTCTGTTTAAAATAGAAGTGCTGTTAACATCGTCGGTAGCATTCAGGGTAGTATTGTAATCGGATACGAACTGCGATACGGCCTTGTATGCTTCTTCGGTAATCTCATCCTCCTTGAAAACAGATTTCTTACCGGTTTCCAGTAATGCGTCAGCAGATTCCTTCAAAGAATCAGTAGCTTCCTGCACCTTCGCCAGTGTCTTCGTCGTGTCGGCACTGGTGGAATTAGTAGTTTTGTTCTTTTTATCCGCTATGGAAGAAACTTCTTTGCTGGTATCATCCTTAGAATAATAAGCCTTCATCAGCTTGCCATAGCTGCCGTTCTTGATGCTGGCGTAATCGGACAGGAAATTGAGATTACCCAGGGAACCGCTCTTGCTGGAAGAACCTAAACCACTGAATAAGAAAGAATAGTCATTTTTAGCTTGAATATTGATACTCATATTTGCTCCCTTCTGCGTGCTGTATTACGCCTAAAAAACAGGGAGTGTGAAAAACTTCACACTTCACTCCTTGTGAACAATCGGCCTCCGTGCCTAAGTTACATCATGCAAAAAAATATCTATCAGTTTGATAACTTAAGTATAGCAAGTATCGGCTTTTTTTGCAATGGACTTAATAAAATTGGCTAAATTTTTTGCACATTTTTTGAAATTATATGTTGACTTTTATTGCCTGAAATGGTAATATCATTGTTGCGCGGTGCGTAAGACACCCGATTATAAATGCGGAAGTGCTGGAATTGGCAGACAGGCAAGACTAAGGATCTTGTGTTGGTTACAACGTGTGGGTTCAAGTCCCATCTTCCGCATTACGTTTTTAAGAAAAAGCCTTGAATTTTCAAGGCTTTTTTCTTTTGCTATTTTTGTTACACTTTGTTACATTGCCTTTGACCCGAAAACCTTGGCGAATACATCCGCTTTTTCTGTGAGTGGAGTAACAGAGTGAATATAATATTTTTGAGTGGTTGATATATCCTTGTGACCAGCAAAATCGGAAATCATTCTATCTGGTAATAATTGGCTGTCATGCAGTTCAGAGATACAGGTTTTTCTGATTGCGTGATTTCCGCTAGGTTTACCAGAGATAATGAAGCGGTCTTTTTCATTTCTTACGCCATTACATC
>JBJFCM010000195.1:0-7173 GCA_051888955.1 Lachnospiraceae bacterium
CACCGCGCTTTTCATGGCCGAGCGTGTATTCTGCATAGGGCATCCCAGTCATCTTTCCTCTTGCAGTATCTGCAAAAAAGCGCATTACATTTTCGGTTTCCTGTCCTGTTTCTATGGTAAAGCAAAGGCGCATCGCTGTCTCTGTATTACCTTCCAAAACCATATCATGCAAAGATAGCGGTAGCGTGTTATAAATGATATTATAACAGTAACGGCAATGAATAGAAACAGGAAATTGCTTCTTGTAGCGATCCTTCAAATGCAATATATTCTGTGAGAAATCCCCGTGCAGGCATTTTCCTGCCGTCCTGGAAATACAGTTTGCCGTCACCATCATGGGAATATAACCATAAATTACCTGCTCTGCCATTTCAGAATTCATGCTTTTTAAAAGCTGCCGCTTTTCCTTTTTATTCAACTCATATGGCAGACAGCAGCCATCTGTGTTATCCATCCAGAATGCCAATGTTTTTTGATTAAAGCAATAAACGCCTGCATCCGTCAGAATTTTTCCGGTATAATCCTGCTCTTTTAAACATTCATAAGCTTCCATATTGCGTATCAGACATCCATCCGCTTCATTTAAGAGAGGAAGCAGCGCGGATAAGTCTTTGATATCCTTTTGCCGTAAGATGTAAGGCAGAGCAATCCATATTTCAGCCGTCGGAAAGGCTTTTCTGATATCCTGTTGACATTTATGCCAGATGTCCGGTGACAATGCCAGCATTTCCGATTCCAAATAAATCCTTTCCAAATCGGCATCCGTTTTTAATACAGCTTCCAGCTGCATGGGCGTACTTACCAATACCCGCAGGGCTTTCTTCTTCCGTGAAACACTCTTAGTCGGAAAAGCAATCTCAGTCTGTGAAAAAACACTGTCTGAAAATACAGCCTCTCTCCCAAGAGTGCTTCTTTCATATGGGCAGAATGCTTTTGTAAGAGCTTCTATTCCCTTTCTACGCAGTTCATTGATTGCTTTTAAAGGATAAAAGATGCCTTTCTCCATAGTCACCCGTATATCGGAGCTTTCTGCATAAAAGGGGGTTGCACCCAATTTCTGCAATCCCTTTATCATATTTTCTTCCGATACAGGCTGCTTTTCGGCAGGCATTACCATTTCGCCACTGACTGTTACAGTCAATGGGCCTTCTGTATCCTTCCATACGTTGGAAACCGTCTTTGTATCCGCTTCCTGTTTCCTTACCCATATCGTCAGTTTGGCTGCTTCACCTATCTTGAACTCTGCATCCATGCAAATTCTCTTTTTTAGGGGATCAGCGATATATTTTTTCCTGACAGCAGCCAGAAGCTGTTCATCACTGCCGCTATAAGCGGGAGAGCTCAACGTCACCATATCTGCGCCGTTATGCTTAAAATAATACCCCTCCTGAATCTGGGAGCGGATATAAAGGGATGACAGTTCCTGCATATCTTCTCTGCTCACCTTATATCCGGACGCACCATTTTGATAATATAAATCGATATATTTTCTGTAAATGGCAGTTACGCCGGCTGCATATTCCGGTTTTTTCATTCTGCCTTCAATTTTAAAAGAATCGATTCCTGCCTCAATCAGCTTCGGCAAAAAAGAAATCGTGCACATATCCTTCAGACTTAGAGGATACTGCTCTTTTCCGGGCTTCCCATCTGTCACTATCTGATAGGGCAGGCGGCAGGGCTGGGCACATCTGCCCCGGTTGCCGCTTCTGCCACCCAGGATGCTGGAAAAAAGACACTGTCCAGAATAACAGTAGCACATTGCCCCATGAATGAAGGTTTCCATTTCCAGCCCGGTCTCATCTTTGATTGCTTTTATCTCCTCTAAGGACAGTTCTCTTGCCGGCACAATTCTTACTGCTCCCATTTTCTTTAACAACTTTGCACCATAGGAACCTGTTACCGTCATCTGGGTGCTCACATGGAGCTCCAGTCCCGGAAAAGCCTCCCTGATTGTAAGGAAAGCACCGATATCCTGTACGATGACGCCGTCCAGTCCTGCCAGATAAAAAGGCTCCAGATAGGGAACCAGTTCATCAAACTCTGAGTCTTTTATCAAGGTGTTTACCGTCAGATAGACTTTTCTTCCGAAAATGTGAGCATAGGAAATCGCCTGACAGATTTCCTCACCGGAAAAATTGTCAGCATAGGCTCTCGCACCAAATTTTTCACCACCCAGGTACACGGCATCTGCCCCTGCATGAATGGCCCCCAGAAAGCTTTCATAATTGCCAGCCGGAGCAAGCAGCTCCACTTTTTTATTTTCCATAAACAAAATACGCCATCCGTTCCCGGACAGCGCCCTTTCTTACTTATTATGATCCTTTAATTCTGTCTCCAGACGGATAATTTTCTTGGTGTTCTCATTGAGCTCTGACTGCATTTCCTTGACACGCTTTTCTGTGGACTCTAGCTTGATCTGCGCCGCAATCAATTCATGCTTTAAATCATAAAGCTCCTTTTCCTTCGACTGTAATTCCTCTTCCAAAAGGCTTATCTGCTTCTTGGATTTGAAATAATCATCCGCTATATTAAGCTGCAAAAGAACAGCCTGTGTATCTAAGGGCTGTCTCCTGAAGCTGTCAATCTTACTATATTCATCCAGCTTATTGTTGATATAAGATGCCACCTTTTGCAGATATTCCTCACTCTCATATCCGCTTAAGGTAAATATCTTCCCCCCAATAATGACTTCGGTATCTGTTTTAGAAGACATGGCGTTCCTCCCCTTACCGTCAAAATCATAAGATATACATTACAGATATACTAAATATGCCACATGGCACTTTTCTAACATACTAGATTTATTATATATCAACATCCTATTACAGGCAAGAGAATTTTACACAATATTATGATATTAACGGTGTCAGTCCCATGTGTTTGTAGGCCAGTTCCGTCACCACACGCCCTCTTGGTGTCCTATTAATCAGCCCGTTCTGAATTAAAAACGGCTCATACACATCCTCTATCGTACCGGCATCCTCACCAATAGCTGCCGCGAGGGTATCCAGCCCCACCGGGCCACCTTTGAACTTCAAAATCATGGTGGAAAGCATATTTCTGTCAATATGATCCAGTCCGAGCTTGTCCACATCCATCAAATCCAGTGCGGTGCGGGCAATGTCTTCTGTAATATTGCCATCATATTTTACCTGGGCAAAATCCCGGACACGCTTTAAGATGCGGTTAGCCAATCTGGGTGTACCGCGGCTTCTTCTGGCAAGCTCCAGTGCTCCGCCATCATCTATTGTCACATTCAAAACCCGTGCTGAATGCTTGATAATAAGCTGCAGCTCCGGAATGGTATAAAATTCCAAACGGTGAATCATGCCGAAGCGGTCACGCAACGGTGCTGTCAACATACCCACTCTGGTGGTAGCTCCTACTAAAGTGAATTTGGGAAGTTCCAGTCTGATGGAACGGGCAGAAGAGCCTTTGCCGATCATGATGTCAATGGCAAAGTCCTCCATAGCAGGATAAAGCACCTCTTCCACCTGTCTGTTCAGTCTATGAATCTCATCTACAAAAAGAATGTCCCCTTCCTGCAGATTATTTAAAATAGCGGCAATTTCACCCGGCTTTTCAATGGCCGGTCCGCTGGTAATCTTCATGTTGACACCCATTTCATTGGCGATGATACCAGCCAACGTGGTCTTCCCTAAGCCCGGCGGTCCGTAAAAGAGTGCGTGGTCAAGGGCATCACCGCGCTGCTTGGCCGCTTCGATATATATCTTCAGATTCTCTTTTACCTTTTCCTGCCCGATGTAATCAGTTAAATACTGGGGGCGTAAAGAGCCTTCGATTTTCAAATCTTCTTCCGTAATATTGGTCTCAATCGTCCTTGCCATATTTTTCATCCTTTAAAACATTTTTTTCAATGCGGCCTTCAACAGTTCCCCACTGTCCATCGTATCCGCATCCGGTATCTGTCCCACAGCCTTTAAGCTCTCAGTCTGCCCGTATCCGAGTGCTACCAGGGCCTCCACAGCCTCTCTGGCCGGACCTTCTGCATGAGGTGCGCCCACCTGCTGCATGGAAATCTCCCGATTGATTAAAGTATCATCAAAGGATACCTTGTCCTTTAAGTCTAAAATCAAGCGCTCTGCTGTCTTCGCTCCGATGCCGGGGGCTTTTGCAATAGCCTTCGCATCACCTGAAAGGATAGCGAATCTTAGCGCATCCGCATCCATAACAGAAAGAATAGCCAGTGCACCCTTGGGGCCTATCCCATTGACCGTAATGCACTTCTTAAAAATATCCAAATCGTCTCTGGTAAGGAAACCGTACAGGGAAAAAGCATCCTCCCGTACTAAAGTATAGGTATGCAGCTTAACCTCCTGTCCGATACCCGGAAGGCTCTGTGCCACGCTGGAAGAAATCTTAATATTATATCCGATACCGCCTACATCCAGCACAACATTGTCTTCCGTAATCTCCGCTATCTCACCCTTCACATATGCTATCATAAAAAACCTCCGCCGGTAAATATGTATTCAGTATAGCATATTCGAACATATGTTTCAAGTATTCTGATTACTTTTATGGAAACAATAGCCTGCTATGCCTTACTTTTCTGTAAAATATTTCCGTATATTACTAACAAACAGCCTAAGTGCACCAGACTGGTGATGGCCCAGGATATGGGATAGGAAACATACAGAACATCCAGTGTCCTGTCCGCGGCAAAGACGGTATAAATCCACACAATACGGAAAAGGCAGGCTCCCGTCAGGGATACGAGCATGGGGAGAACAGAACGGCCCAGCCCGCGCAGACATCCCACCAAGGTATCCATAACGCCACACAAAAAATACGGGCAACAGATATACAATAAGCGTCGCATGCCGTATGCAATGACTTCCTCTTCCGTAGAATACAGCTGTAGCAGTGTATTTCCCGCCAGATAGACACCGTTGCCCATAACCAACCCCACCACTGTCACAATAGCCAGACATTCCAGCGCAATCGTCCGGATTCTCCTATATTTTTTAGCACCGTAATTTTGCCCCACGAAGCTGACTGCCGTCTGATGCAGAGTGTTCATAGAGGTATAAACAAAGCCTTCCAGATTGCCGGCGGCAGAATTTCCCGCCATGGCTGTAGCCCCAAAAGAATTGACCGATGACTGGATAAGCACATTGGAAATGGAAAAAATAGCTCCCTGAAGGCCTGCCGGCAGACCAATCTTTATCATCATGATAAATTTATGGGGAACAATGCGTAAAGCTTTAAAATCCAGCCTGTATGCCCCGTCGGACTTCATCAGGCAGATGATTACCAATGTTGCCGAAATCACCTGGGATACCGCAGTCGCAAGTGCAACTCCGGCAACCCCCATCGAACAGACAATGACAAAAATCAGGTTCAAGATTACATTGATTACTCCTGCAACGGTCAGAAAATATAACGGCCTTCTGGTATCGCCCACCGCACGCAGGATAGCAGAACCAAAATTATAGACCATCATGGCGGGCATAGCTGCAAAATAGATTCGGATATAGAGCACCGACTGTCCCAGCACCTCCTCGGGTGCACCCATTAAGCGCAGGGCAAACGGCGCTGTAAAAAAACCGACAAAAATCAGGAGTACGCCACAGATAGCTGCGGTAAGGATTGCAGTATGTACCATTTCCGACAACTCTTTATCCTGTCCTGCTCCGAAATACCGTGCCACCAGCACATTGGTGCCCACCGACAAACCAATAAAAACGTTTACCAGCAAATTAATTAACGGACCGGTGGAGCCAACTGCTGCAAGCGCATTGCTTCCCACCCATCTTCCGACGACAATCATGTCAGCGGCATTGAACAGCAGCTGCAGGATGCCTGAAAGCATCAGGGGCAACGTAAACAACAGTATCTTCCCAAATAACGGTCCGTTACACATGTCTATTTCATATTTTTTGTTCTGTTTTGCAGTTTCACTCATTAGTTATCCCTTCCAATGGAAATATTTCGGTTTTGCAATCAATTATTATACACCCAAAGAAAGGGAAAAGAAAGACTCCTTATTTATTGTTGATATAGTTTATCAACCCTTCCGCAGCAATGATCTTCTGCATAAAGGGCGGGAAAGCCTGCCCCTTAAAGGAGGTTCCTTTTGTCACATTGGTAATGATACCGGAATCAAAGTCCACCTCTACCTCATCCCCTGCTTCTATTCCTTTTGAAGCCTCCGGACATTCGATAATGGGAAGACCGATATTGATGGCATTGCGGTAAAAAATCCGGGCAAAGGTCTCTGCAATGACACAGCTTACGCCTGCCGCCTTGATTGCAATAGGGGCATGCTCCCTGGAGGAACCACAGCCGAAGTTCTTATCCGCTACAATGATATCTCCTTTCTTTACCTTTTTCACAAAATCTTTGTCAATATCCTCCATGCAGTGAGTTGCCAGCTCCGCCGGATCTGAAGAATTCAGATATCGTGCAGGAATAATAACATCCGTATCTACATTGTCACCATATTTAAAAACTGTTCCTTTTGCGTTCATGCTCTGTCTCCTTTTCCCATTAATCGTTCAATTCATCCGGTCCGGAAATTTTACCGGTAACAGCACTTGCCGCTGCTACAGCCGGGCTTGCCAGATAGATTTCGGAATTTACATGTCCCATACGGCCAACAAAGTTTCTGTTCGTGGTGGAAACACAGCGTTCTCCTTCTGCCAGAATACCCATATAGCCTCCCAGACAGGGACCGCAGGTGGGGGTACTTACCACAGCACCGGCTTCAATAAAGGTTTTCAAAAGGCCCTCTTCCATGGCCTCCATATAAATTCGCTGGGTAGCCGGTATCACGATACAGCGCATTCCCTTTGCTACATGGCGGCCGTGCAATACCTCTGCAGCAATCCGAAGGTCATCCAGCCTGCCATTGGTACAGGAACCGATCACTACCTGGTCGATGGCAATATCATCAATTTCATCTATGGTATGGGTGTTCTCAGGAAGATGCGGGAAAGCAACCGTGGACTTTAATTTGGAAAGGTCAATGGTGTATTCCTCATCATATTCCGCATCAGCATCTGCTTCATAAATCTTGTAAGGTCTTGTGGAATGCTCTTTTAAGTAAGCTTCCGCAATATCATCCACCGGGAAGATTCCGTTCTTGGCACCGGCTTCGATTGCCATATTGGCAATAGTAAAGCGGTCATCCATGGACAGGTTCTGGAT
>JBJFCM010000196.1:0-1670 GCA_051888955.1 Lachnospiraceae bacterium
CGGTAAGGAGAATTATCTGACAGAGAAACGCATATGGATGTATGGCAGAGGGCTGTTACAAATCGCACTTTACTGTGATTTGCAACAGCCTTTTTCTATTAGCTTGACTTTTTATGTGCGAATGCATACAATCAGTATCCGAGGAGTAAAACTTATGAAAAATAAAGGTAAAAAAATAGCAAAGGCGATGTTGGCGTTTATAGTACCGGTTGCCATTTTCTATTTGTTTGAATGGTACACCCATAATCCATGGGAAGATATACGGTGGGATATCCAGGTATTGAATATCGTTTTTTTTGAACTGGTGATGGTGCTGTTATACAGTCTGATTGGCAGGCTGCATATTGCGCTCTTGCTGGAAACAGTCGTATTTATGGTATACGGTCTGGTCAATTATTTCGTATTGGCCTTTCGTTCCCAGCCGATACAGCCCTGGGATTTCTTTTCTATCGGGACAGCAGCCAGCGTAGCCGGAGATTTCAATTATGTGCTGAGTAAACAGGCAGCCATTGTACTTGCGGGTTTTCTGGCATTGATTGCGGTGGAACTCTTATTTTGCAGGAACCGCTTAAAGCATACCCTGCTTCGATTTTACAACGGCCCATTAAAAAGCTGGGCATTTCGTGGGCCTGCCGCAACAGGAGCCCTGGCGCTTCTGGTGTTTTTCGTATCACTTCTTCACAATGAAGACTTTGTGCAGCAGGAAATCAAAATGTATGATAAGCTGTTTACACCCACTGTCATGAGCGAACGGGATGGAACAGCAGTGGCATTTTTGCTGGAATTGCAATATATCGCAGTAGATAAGCCGGAGGGCTATGACAGAGAGGAAGTAGAGGCGTTTTTTAGCACAGAAGCATTATCAGAGGCTGTGAATCCGGCATCTGATGAGCAGACATTATCGGACAGTCAGGTTTCCGACGACCTGGGACCCAATATCATCGTCATTATGGATGAGGCATTTGCTGATTTGGCTGTGCTGGGAGATTTTGAAACAAATGAAGATTATATGCCGTTTTTGCACAGCCTGCAGGAGGACGGAGAAAATGCCATAACGGGTAATCTGCATGTCTCCATCAAGGGTGGTAACACGGCCAATACGGAATTTGAATTTTTAACGGGACACACTATGGCTTTCCTGCCCCAGGGCAGTATTCCCTACCAACAGTACATAAATGAGGAGCAGATGTCCATCGTGTCCTATCTTAGGGGACAGGGATACAGCACCAGGGCGGCACATCCCTATTATGCTTCCGGCTGGGAGCGGGAAACGGTGTATCCTCTGCTTGGCTTCGAACAGGCAGATTTTATTGACAGCTTTACGAATGCAGTTAAACTGCGAAAATATGTCAGTGATGCATCGGCATTTGATTACATCATCCGCAGCTATGAGGAAAAAGAACCCGGAGAACCGCTGTTTTTCTTTGAAGTAACCATGCAGAATCATTCCGGATATTCAGAGGAATTTGATAATTTTACACCGGACATCATTGTAGAAGGCAGTACTTCCACATCCTTAAACCAGTATCTTTCCCTGGTAAAGCGAACCGACGAGGCACTGGAAGAATTAATTACTTATTTTGAAGAGCAGGACGAGGATACGATTATCGTCTTTTTTGGAGATCATCAGCCTGCCGATTCTGTAGTAGAGCCCATTTGGAGATTACAGG
>JBJFCM010000197.1:0-7160 GCA_051888955.1 Lachnospiraceae bacterium
CTTCCTCTAGCATAATATCAATAGTAGCCTTCAGATTGCCAATAGCTTCTGCCATGCTGACACCTTCCATCTGACAGCCTGCAATGCTCATATGGCCACCGCCACCTAAACGTTCCATGATAATCTGCACATTGACTTCATCGATGGAACGGGCTGAAACATATATTTTCCCCTGATAATCAGTCAACACAAAGCTGGCCTTCACACCGCGGATATTCAAAAGTTCATTGGCCGCCTGTGCACCGACCACGGTAGGACTCTGGATGTCCTCACTGGAACAGATGGAAATGGCAAAGGACTGCCTGTAAATTTCAGCCTGACTGACCGCATCAGCCTTGGCCTTGTATTCAATAGCATCCTCACGGAACATCTTTCTGACACGGGTCACATCCGCACCGTTTCTGCGCAGAAATGCTGCCGCTTCAAAAGTCCGGACACCTGTCTTGCTCATAAAATTGTTGGTGTCAATCATGATACCGGAGTACATACAGTCTGCTTCCTCCGTACGTATCTTAATATTGTCACTGGTATACTGCAGGATTTCGGATACCATCTCACAGGTGGAGGATGCGTAAGGTTCTACATATGAAAGTGTAGCATTTTCAATCGTCTCCGTTCCCTGTCTGTGATGATCCAATACCACAATGGACTTGCAGACCCTGAGTAAGTCCGGGCACTCCGTAATCGTCGGCTTATTTACATCTACCACTACCAGCACTGCATTGCTGCCTGCCATTTCAATCGCCTGTGTGCTGCCCACTATCATGTCCGGATCGTATTCCGGATTATTTTTGAACAGATCCACTAGAGGCTGCATCGTATTGGATACCTCATTCAATACAATATGGGCCTTACGGTCCAATGTCTGGGCAATCCGGTAAATGCCCACTGCAGCACCAAAGCTGTCCACATCAGCCAGCCTGTGTCCCATGATAATGACCTTGTCCTTACCGGCAATAATCTCCTTTAAGGCATGTGCCTTGACACGTGCCTTCACGCGGGTATTCTTTTCCACCTGCTGGCTCTTGCCGCCGTAATAGGTGATGCTTTCCGGTGTCTTAATAACCGCCTGATCGCCTCCACGTCCCAGCGCCAGGTCAATGGCATTGCGGGAAAATTCGTAGTTCTGCGCATAGGTGAGACCATCCACTCCCACACCAATGCTGATGGTAACCGCCATTTCATTACCGATATTGACAGTCTTTACATCCTCCAGCAAATCAAAGCGGGACTCCTGCAGCTGCGCTACCGATTTCTTCCGCATAATAACCAGATACTTATCTTTTTCTATCTTTTTCACAATACCGTCAAGTGCAGAAATATACTTATTGACCTTTCTGTCAATCAAAGCAATCAGCAGAGAACGTCTGACCTCTTCTACGCTCTCCAGCGCCTCTTCATAATTGTCCAGATAAATCAGTCCGACAGCCAGACTCTGGTCGTCCACCTCCTGCAAGGCAATATGAAGTGCCGTCTCATCAAAGAGATACACCGCAATCAGGTAGCCATTGTAGCCCTCTGCCTGAATCATATCGCTGTTTTCCGCCATTTCTTTTAGGGAAATCTTTTTAAACTTGGCTATGTATTCCTTTCCCTCATAAGTAAGCTCATACTGGGTTTCTTCCACACCTTCATCATCCGGCATGCGGTCTCTTGTGATGGAAGGAAACAGTGACATGATGGACTTATTGTACCCTTTAGGCTGCCTGATAACAGCCTCAAACGCCTGGTTGGTCCAAATCACCCTGCCGTTATCATCCAGGAGTGCATGCGGCAACTCCAGCTCCCTTAATAACCTTTTCTGTATCTGCCCGTACTGGGTCGCAAAGCTGACCAGTTCATTTACGATTACCGGTTTATTGTAAAAATACAAAGAAAGTGTAACCGCAAAATAAAAAAGAGTAAAAAATCCCAACAACAGGCCTGCTCTGTAATCAATTAGCACAATACCGACATTTACTACCAGCAGAAGCACTCCCAAATAAATAGAGAACTGCAAGTATGTCTTAATTCTTCCTTTAAGTTTGATTCTCTTCTTCATGTATGCCCCCGTTTGCATTATTGCATCGATGCATATAGTATAGCATTTTTTCTTTTATCTTTCCACAGTATTATTTGTCGAATGCAAAGAGTTTTTATAAAATCCTGTTTATACCTCATCTTTAAATATCATTTCACAATACTGGAGTATTCTGCCAAGTTCCTTTTTGTCCGCACGATAGTATATTTTGTTGTCTTCTTTTTCCAGTTCCACCAGTCCGGCGGCAATCAGTACCGACATATGATGAGAAATAGTGGCTGTGGTAAGATTGAGCTGCTTTGCCAGTTCTCCACCGTAGGCACGCCTGTTCCAAATATATTTCAATATTTCAAATTTACTTTTATCACTAAGGATTTTGAAAACCTGCAGCACCTGTTCTTCGGTCTCTATTTCACTGCCAGCCATCATGTTCTTGATGGGCACGTATTGCTCCGTCATAAATCCGGCACGGAGAATATAACCGGACTGTATCCGGGCTTTCCCGTTTTTTTTCTTCATCTCGCAGGTAAAACTGAAGGATGCCGTTTCCAGCACTCGCGGAAGCACCACATACCCCATGGGATTATCATCCAGCGTAATCCCTGTCCTGGATGACATAAATTCCTGAAAATCTTTCTCCGAAAGCAGCTTTTCCCAATAGTCCGCTGTCTTCTCACACCAGATTTGCATTCTGGCAGCATACTGCTTCAGAAAGTCCATCGCATCTGCAAGCAGGGATAATACGGCCTCCAGATGCTTTTCTCTGTGTATGATGCAGTCCTGAAGCAACAGCTTTTCTTTATCAGAAATACCCATCTCCAATATATACGCAAAGATATCTGACATGCTTTTGGGCCCTTCATCGATGCTATCATTAAAAAAACTATCCCATTGACAGCAGGAAAAGTAGGTCTGATCCAGACAGTCCTGCTTAGACATCTTTTTGAATTTCTCCCGGAGCTGTTCTACCGTTTCCGCACTACAATCTCCTTCAATTGCACTGCCAAATAAAATAAATCTTGCCAGAATACCTTCCGTCCCGGAATGGGATGCAAAATAAAAAAGAACCGTTTCTTTTTTGTCTAAAAAATATTTCTGTGCATCTGCCAGTATTTCTTCCAACAGGTCATAAATCTCCAGTGCTTCCTTATCCGTGACACCGTACCGGCTTATCATTTTTTCCCTGGTGGCCGCCGTCTTTCTGTCCTCTGCCACCTGACAAAGCAAATGATACGCTTCCTCTAAGTAATTTACTTTCCTCAGTACTTCACCCTGCATGTATTTTTCCTCTATTCCAATCTTACTTTACGTATTGCAATATACATAAATAATAGCACACATAATGCAGCACTGCCTATAAAAATTTTTTGAACGGAAAAAACGGTTGCCATACCGCTGACAAGAAAAGATGCCACCGGCGTCGCAGCACAGGTCAATGCATTAAATATTGAGCCTACTCTGGCCATATAATCCTGCTTTACCACCTTCATAAACTGCACGTTCAGTGCCGCTGAAATAATACTTGCTGCCGCCCCCAGCAAAAGACTTATCAGCCCTGTCAGAATGTAAACTATCGTCACATTGTCCGCCCATCCCGTGAACACATAAGCAGACATACAAAATCCCAGCAGAATTCCGCCGCAGGCAATACAGGGGTTCACTGCCGTCTTCCGGCTGATTCTCGGGAAAAGCAGGGAGCCAAGCCCCATTCCTATGGTCAGGGTCAGTGAAAAGAAACTCAAAAGCTCACTTCCACCACCTAAAACTTCTCTTACAAGTGGTGTCTGGAGCGCGTTCAATGGAACAATAACGGCATTTATAACAATCCCCATCATACAGAAATTGCGGATGACAGGCTGATTCTTCAGATAAACTGCACCCTCCTTCAGGATTTCGAGATAACCTCTTACCTTTATTTTTTCCCTGCGCAAGTGTTCCTCCTTAAGCTTTAACAAACTATGAATCAGCGCTGAGCCTACAAAGGATACCGCATCAATGAGGATTGCCGCGCCAATTCCCCATAGGCCAATGATAAGGCCGGCAGCTGCCATACCAACGAGCTGCATCACTGTAATCAGGGTCGAATTTAAGGATGTCCCTACCTCATAATACTTTTCCTCCAGAACCTTAGGCACTATCGCCATGGCCGCCGGCAGACAGAATGCTTCTACAGAAGAATTTACCAGCGTCATCGATACTAAAATCCAGGGATTTACCAGATCCAGCATATAGAGCACCGCCAGTCCTGCCACGATTCCTCCTCTAATGAAATCTGTCACCACCATGACCTTCTTTTTATCCATCCCTTCCACCAAGGCTCCTGCAAAGGGTTGGATAAAAATCGTAGGCAGCATATTGATGCCAAAAATAAGTGCAGACCATGCTGCACTGCCGGTGCAGCTGTAGACAAGCCAGGTAAAGGCTATGGCATCCACAGAATCCCCAAAGCGGCTGATAATATTGGCTGCAATAATTTTTACATATTCCTTCTGAGTAAAAACGTCCTTATAGTGAGGGGCTGCTTTACAAATATCTTCTGCAATTGTTTTCTCTTCCATATTGCTGTTTCCTTTCTTTGAAACCGACATTTCTATAAATTTCTGTTTTGTCTTATATTATATTAGATATTCATCTAATATTTATATAGCACATTGTTTTATATATGTCAATATTATTACTAGATACTTGTCTAATATTATATTAAAAGGAAATGTTAAAGTAACAAGTAGACCCCGATATTATCCAATGAGACACACTTGCGTTCAGTAAAAAACGTCTCATATGAATATTATCGGGGTCTACCCTGTTTATACGCTATTTCTATTTTATGTAGCTAAAGCCTTTTTCGGTAACACCTAATCCATCTTGTAAAGATAGAAGTCGTCCCATGCGCCCCAGCCGCCGGGACCGGATTCGACTTTAACGCCCACAATGACAGTGGAACCTTCCGATATGGCAATATCGGTAATATGTGGTTCATCCCATTTCAGCCAGCCGGTTACCGCACTGTCGGCGGTGTAGGTTACTCCGTCCACCGTGATATAGAGCTGGAATACGGCATTGCTTCCTGCATCACCGCCCTGTAAGAAGGCTCCCAGTTCATAATTTCCAGCCGGAATGCCTGTGATTTCCTGCTCTACGCAGAAGTCGAAGGCATCCGGAGCCCAGAATTTCAAGCTGTAGGTACCGGAACGCTTATTGTTATCATCCTCTCTGTCAACACCCACTCCGGTCATATTCCACATGGACATATCACTTTCTTCAAAGCCGGGATTCTTCACATAATTGACTTTTAAAATATCCACTGTACAGATTACCGGATACTCAGTTCCATCCGCATCAGCTGTACCTTCTATTTCATAGGTGCCTGCACCGGTTTCCTGTGCAGCCGCAATCTGCTCTGCATTCCAAGCCACAGGAACATCCTTCGTACTGCCACTAATCAATACGGCAGGTACTGTTTCCGGTAACACAACCTCTTCTCCAATTCCAATCTCTACTGCGATATCCTGCACGCCCTGGATTGTCAGAGGAGCTGTAGTCCCTGAAAAAATGTATTTGTAGACGTTCAGGGATTCCAGCGGGTTGCCTTCAAAATCGAACTGGGCCTGATTGTCCCAGGAAGAACCGCCATAATATTTTCCTGCATCATTCGGATCGTAAGTCTTGGCAAAGCTGGATGCCCAGCCGGAGCCGTAGGTTTCCCATTTTTCCTGGTTAGAAGCCAGCACAGAAGCGGCATCGGAAGCAGAAGCATCATATACCTGTACCGGTATCCAGGCCGGTTCCCAATAAAAGACACCCAGGCCGGCATCCCCTACATTTCCGACCGCCTCGCAGACATCTCTGATGGCATTGACCTGTCCCTGCTCACTAAACTCATATTTCAGAACAAGATTTTCTGTTTCATAGCTTACGGAGTTGGCAAATCCGTCACCGTCCTCGTTAGTGTAGGCATAGGAGGTTTCCACTACCATTACTTTCTTCCCATAGGTATCCGCAATCGTCTTAAGCTGGCTGGTAAGCTTTTCCGTAGTACCATGCCAGAAGGAATAGTAGGAAGTAGCAAAAACATCATAATCCACACTATAATCGGCAAGATATTGTGCATAGCTTAAGAAGCTCTTGGAATCCGGATTGGTAAAATGCATGGCAATCTGAATATCCTTACCATTCTTCTCCGCTACACTTCTGACAGCTGTGCTGCCTACACTCATCAGGTCACAGATACGTTCCCAGTCCTTTTCTCCTGCCAGCGCATTTACTGTTTCATTGCCAATCTGCACCATAGCAACATTGACTCCGCTGTCCAGCAGCGTCTGCAGACTGGTCTCCGTAAATTCTCCCAGAGCTGTTCTCTTATCATCATAGACCATATGGGCCCATTCCTTCGGCGCCATCTGCTTGTTAGGATCCGCCCAGAAATCCGAATAATGAAAATCAATCAACACCTGCATCCCCGCATTGGTAGCAAGCTGTCCAAGCTTCACCGCCGTTTCCAGGTCATTATGTCCGCCGCCATAGCTGTTACCATGGGTATCACAGGGATCGTTCCAGATACGGATTCTTACCCAATTGACACCGGCTTCTCCGAGCAATGTAAAAAATCCGGCATCATCCAGCACGTTACCTTCAAAATCTTTAAAGGTTGCACCACTTTCTACCACTGAAAGATACGAAGAAATGTCCACACCACGGATGAAGCTGTTATCAATTCCGGCAACCGGTTCCACATACAGATCAGATTCCCATACCGGTGCCTTGGAATAGTCCGGAAGCTCGGCCGGTTCCACTACCACCACATCCTGTACCAGACTGTCTGCTGTTGAAGTGCTTTCTTCCTGTGCCAGACTGTCTGATGCTGTGCTATCTCCATTCCCTGTCGAACTGCCGCATCCCAGCATACCAAGTGCCAGTACCAATCCTAAAAAAAGACTCATTATCCTTCTTTTTTTCATAAGAAACCTCCCACATATTATCCGACAATCGCCATTACGATATTTCTCTGATAATATTGTAGGCTTTTTCCGCCCAGAAGGTCAATTGACCGATTAACCAAGCTTTTTCCGCTTCTTTTTTTCATATTTCGGTACTACTTCACAGTAATTTGCGCAACCGTGTGCGCACCTGTCCTAAAGCG
>JBJFCM010000198.1:0-1664 GCA_051888955.1 Lachnospiraceae bacterium
CATGGAGTTGTTAGGGCCTGCCCGGGCGGTCATGATTATCGTGATAGCCCAGCTGGTGGTAGCATATGCCATCGAATTGTTTGGGTGGTTTCAGGTGGAGAAACAGCCCCTGGAGATGAGAAAAGTTATCGGTATGCTGATTGCGATTGCAGGTATAGTAGTTTTTAAGTGGAAATAGAGGATTTTTCTTGTAAATTGGAATTAATTATTTTACAATGAAATCAAGCGGTTTCGAGAGGCATTCCCCGACGCATGATGCAGAAGGGAATTATATATGAGCAAAAGAAAAAAGAGAATATGGAACGTTCTGGCCTGTCTGCCGGTGCTTTTGTTTTTAGCCTGTGGAGCAGCGAGGGAAGAAAAAGGAATTGTCAGTCTTCTTGACGGGCAGGGTGGCAATGCTGCAAAAAGTGAATTGCCATCTGAGGCAGAGACAGCTTCGCCGGATGGTGAAAAGGAAGAGGCGGAAGCCCCGACTGGGGAAAAGACTGTCTTTGTACATATTTGTGGTGAAGTGGTTTCACCCGGTGTTTATGAGGTTTCGGCAGAGAGCAGAATCTATGATGTGCTGCTCTTGGCAGGTGGCTTTACAGAGGAAGCGGCAGAGGACTATGTGAATCTGGCACTGCCGGTTGCGGACGGGATGCAGGTGGTGATACCGTCCGCCTATACAGCGGAAGCAGAAAGACGGCAGCTTCAGGCAGAAAAAGCAGGTCTTATCAATATCAATACGGCAACAGCGGCAGAACTGTGTACTTTGCCAGGGATCGGAGAGAGCCGTGCTGCGGATATTATTGCCTACAGGGAGGAGCATGGCGGCTTTGGCGTGCCGGAGGAAATCATGCAGGTTACCGGCATCAAAGAAGGCATGTATGAAAAAATAAGGGATATGATTTATGTGGATTAGGATGTTTCAGGTGTGACATTCTTCCCGGGATACTTGAGGAGGTCAAAATGGGAAAAAGAGCGTTGGTTGTAGATGATGAAAAATTAATCGTAAAGGGAATACGTTTCAGCCTGGAGCAGGATGGCATGGAAGTAGATTGTGCATATGACGGAGAGGAAGCTTTAGAATTTGCCAGGAACAATCAGTATGATATTATTCTTTTGGACATTATGCTGCCGAAGCTTACCGGCTTTGAGGTGTGTCAGCAGATACGTGAATTTTCCAACGTACCTATTATCATGCTGACCGCAAAAGGGGACGACATGGACAAGATTCTGGGACTGGAGTATGGTGCAGATGATTATATAACCAAGCCCTTTAATATTCTGGAGGTGAAGGCAAGAATCAAGGCCATCATGCGCCGGACGGAGCCTAAAAAGAGTGACAAGGAGGAGGCAAGCGTCATTGAAAGCGGCTCCATGCGCCTTGACTGTGAAGGCAGAAGAGCTTATATTGCGGGAAAAGAAATCGGGCTGACAGCTAAAGAATTTGAGGTATTGGAGCTTTTGATGCGCAATCCCAACAAGGTGTATGGAAGAGAGAATCTGCTAAAGCTGGTCTGGGGCAGTGATTATCCCGGAGATGTGCGTACAGTGGATGTACATATCAGGAGACTTCGGGAAAAAATCGAAGATAATCCCAGCGAGCCGAAGTTCGTGCATACCCAAATTGCGGATGCGCCCTGCCCGACGTTCCTCCAAGAGGAAGTCGAGCACAC
>JBJFCM010000199.1:0-7114 GCA_051888955.1 Lachnospiraceae bacterium
GTGCTCCAGTCATAGTCGTCACCATTCTTCTCATAAAAATCCAAACCTATCAATCTCGTGGTTTGTCTGCCGCTGCAATCCGGCTCCGCATACCAGCCCGCAAAAGTATATCCTTCCCGTACAGGTACGGGATACGCACATAAGTATACGTAGGATCCCGATGCCATGGGGCCATCTGCATCATAGGTCACGGAGCTCTCGTTTTCAATCGTGCCACCGTTTGCATCGAGTGTCAGAAGATGTGCCCATTCACCTATACCATCATGCCGCCATGCTGCATGTACTTCTATGGAACGGCTTCCGTTTTCCGGCTTCACATAACAGATATTGCTTGCATTTAAGCTATCCCCTGCCATACCAATGTTTCCGTCTTCATAGTAAATGACCCAGCCCAGGAATACGTATCCTTCCTCCGGTTCATATTCGGGCAAAGCATAATCCATACCTTGGGCAAGCAGGGATTCAAAAATAGCGCCTTCCTCCAAAATCCGATTGTTCCAGTTATTATCCGGATCATAAGTATCGTTGTACACCACATAATAGGATGTACCGTCCTCAATCGGGTAATACTGCAGCGTCGTCAATTCCGCATTCCCCGTCTGCTCCTTTGCAGCCTCTTCCTGCATCTCCTCATGCTCTTCCTGTCCGACGGGTTGCTGCTCCTCTGTCTGATTTTCCGGCTCTTTGGAAGCTTCCGACTCTTCCGCTGTTAACGGTAGATTATCCGTTTGCGGGGAAAACGGCGTATTCGATGCATAAGCACCGACTGCCGTATATGCCATAACAACAAAAGCCGCTGCCATGTACATCATTCTCTTCCATGTAGCCTTCCCTTTCCTGCTTTCTGCGGATTTATTGCCCCCGCCCTGCAAATATTCATCAGGAAGTGCCGCAAATTCCTGCACTGTATTGTATTCCATATCATTTTTCATAGGCATCCAACCTACCTGTTATGTACATCGAGCTGCGGGAACGGGCATTCCACCCCAAGCCTCCTAAATCCAAGCAACAAATCATGATTAAGTGTTCGCATTGCGGAAAAAATATTTTTCTCCGAAACTTCCACGACAAAACGAAGCAGGATTCCTGAGTCCTGCAATTCCTGAACCCCCAGATACTGCGGCACATTCTGCATAGTATCCGTGTGGGCATTGTAGATTTCCTCTAAAAGCTTAGGAAGCTCTCCTTCCAGCTTTTCAATATCCGTCTCGTAGGGGATTGCGATATCGCTTACCGCTCTGGACAGATTATCGGAGCGGTTCAGGATGTTTTTCATTTCCGAGTTGTTAATAATCTTTACGTTATCTCCGGTATCCGTGATACAGGTTGTCCTGATTCCGATGCTGGTAACCGTTCCACGAAAGCCGTTTACCTCTACAATGTCACCTACATTATATTGATTTTCCAGCAGCATAAATGTGCCTGTTACCACATCCGCAATCAGGCTTTCGGCACTAAAGCCCACAATCAGTGCCAGGACTCCCACACTTGCAACGATTGTCCCGATGTTGACTCCCAGAATTGTAAGCCCCCAACAGAATATGACAATAAAAGCTATGTATTTTATCAAACTGCAGGTTAACGATAAGATGGAACGAGCCCTGTGGCTCTTCGGCTTAAAAAAACCCAGTATAAAGACAACTGCATTTTCAATCAGAAGTATGCCCAGCACCACTATCACAAGCTTCAACAGTGACACCCCACTGACAGAAAGCATCGCTGAAATATCCTCTGTATGAATCAGTCCGGTAGCAAACCCCATCACTGTAATTACAATGACCAGCAATGCATATACCAGCATTTTAATCAATCTGCTTTTCTCTTCTTTTTTCATTTTTTCTCCCTTACAAAGCATCCTTCTTTATTTCGTGCCGCTGCCACCGCAGACCTTGCACTTTCCGCTGCCGTTACAGCTTGCACAGGTAACCGGCTGTGTGCCACCGCCACATGTGGTACAGGCATATACATGTGCTCCCATGCAGTTAGGGAAATCGCACTTTCCTTCATGCTTTGTACTGTTTCCATTTGCATCGCAGTAAATACAGGTTTCTGTCAGGGAACCATGGCACCTTGGACAGGAAACGGTGTATCCCGCTCCTCTGTATCCGTCTCCTTTACATTCATCGCATTTTCCTGTACCGCCACAATTACTGCAGGGATCAGCCGGTGCAGGTTCCTCCGTAGGTTCCGGTGTTGCTTCCTGTACAACCTGTTCCAACGGTTCCGGTGTCGCTTCCTCTACAGGCGTTTCCGACGGATTGGATGCCTCTTCCTGTGTAACAGGTTCTGATGGCTCCGGAGTCGTTTCCGGTACAACGGCCTCTGATGATTCCGATGATGTCGGCTCTGCACTCACCTGTGCCGTTACAGCCGCCGTCACGTGATTGTCCTCAACCGCTTTGATTACTGCCGTTTCCACTTCTGCACACACTGCCTCGCTGTCACAGCCCGCATCCCTGATTTCTGCCACATCAATACTTATTTCTTTTCCGTCAGTCAAAAACTCTTTTTCCACCGCTGCCTCAATGATTTTCCCCATGCCCTCTTCTACCGTAACATTGGAAAAATCAATATCCGAAAAAGCGGTTCTGGCATCTTCATTTAAGTATTCTACGCCAATAATGACATTGTCCGCATCCAGATACAGCTTCACCTGCGGATTGATGGTAACAATAACTGCCATGGCATATTCCTCAGGGACTTGTGCCTCTACCGCTTCTTTTGCTTCTTCTGACGCCTCCGTTTCCACATTCAAAGCTTCTTCTGTCATCTCAGAAATTGCTTCTTCTGTAATATCCGCATCCTTTCCGCATGCACTTAATACAAACGTCAGGAAAAGACACATTATCACAAGCCATTTCCTTTTCTTCATAAGTAAACCTCCTCTGCCCCCAAACTCATCCAAAATCGATTTGTTCCGGCGCCTTTTTATAAAATATATAGTAAATATAGTCTTGTTTTAAGTTTACATTCGTCTCAATTTTACATTAAAGCGTATCATTTTGCTTTTTCCACGTATAATAAAATTGAAGCAATCCTATTCTGGATTTTGTATTAGTCTTTTCATTCAAGCTTGTAATATGTCTGTACAGCGCTGCCCTGGATATCAGAAGCTGTTCAGCAATTTCCTGCACGTTTTCATCCGATGATAACAATACTTTGAGAACCTCCTGCTCTCTGTCCGTTAAGGAAAAACATTCTGAAAAAGCCAAAAATTTTTCAGCATCATCGACAGCGGTTTCCTTATCCTTTTCCCCATCATGGAAACTGAGCTGACTTTGATAAACATAAGTTGAGATACTGATTAACACAAACAGTACAAGCGCTGTAATCGTAATGACCATTCCATTCCCTGATGCTAATAAAGCGACGGACAGCGTTGCCGTCAGAACCGCACAAATATTGTTTGTAGCACGGCCAAAGCCTGCCCAAAATTCAGGAACACGCATATGTCCGGCCAAATCCATAAAACCTACGGTAAAGAATATGACGAAAAACCCTGCGGAGAGATAAAATACCACAAGTCCTGCTAAAAACGGCCCTCCCATTTCAATGACCACCACACAAATTGTTGACAGGAGCGTTACACAATACATAATCACGCTCATATACTGCCGCCCCTTTATGTCATATAAAAACCCGGCAGCCAGCCCACTCAACGCCAGAAGCAGCCGCGGCCACTGTCCTATATCCACACTTCCGGCAGCATGCACAAGCGTTACCGCATTATCCAATGTTGAAAAAATGCAGGTCATCAGCGCAACGCAAACCACCAGGGCACCTCCTGCAACAACCGGATTTTTTAAGGTACATTTTTCTGCTACATGCTCTTCTTTCTTAAAGACGACCACACTGTTCAACCTCATAATCAAAATCAAAAAAAGCAGCAATACCAACGAGAGAACAATTGACTGAACCGTATCCGTTTTTACACAGTTGTTATTTATAAATTGAAACAATATTCCCATTGCATAAGCAGTTCCCATCATCTTTGCCAGATGTCTGCTGTCCCCGATTGCACAAAATACCATGTAATGTACGCCGCTTCCCGCAATTCCAAGGAGAATGAATAGAATCAAACCGGAAATCAGTATAATTTCATAAGATTCGTGCTGCTGTACCAGAAAAATACAGACCACGCTGATTACCGTGCATCCCATAAGTAAAATATACTTCATGCTGTCTTTCACGATTCTGCCGGCAATCGGAAACAGAATGAAACCAATTACGCTGGCACCCAGGATATAGCTTTGTGCGATTACGACACCTTCCTTGTCAGTCACATACGCCATCATATCATCAAATAAGTATTCTGCTCCCAAGAAAATAAAATTAAATAGTGCTATCAAAATAACAGAAACAATCGTATTCCTTTTCTTTTCATTCAAAAAACCGTTCTTCATTCTTTTTTTACTCCGTATCAGATTTTATTTATTATATATACAAAAGTCTCAATGCCACAAGTTGACAAAAGTCTCAATTTGTCATTTTGTGCCTTTTTTCGCGGTTTAAAACATTGGCCGATGATGCCAGGTATCATTTCATAACATACGCTATTGTATAAATGAGTGAAATAATATCCGCTGTTCCGGGTGCCCTAAGCCCACCCGGTCCGGCGGATATTTCATCTCATTGCAAAGGCAATAGCAGCTACCTCTGTGGAAACTCCCTAAATACTTGAAACAGAATCGGAATTGTCACACATACTGCAAGTGTATCCGCAATAATCTGCGACATCTGTATGCCTGCAAGCCCCGCCAAACGACTGGCAATGATCATTACCGGTATGTAGAAAAGACCGCTTCTTGTACTTGCCAGAAAGGAAGCCTGTTTTGCTTTTCCGATACTTTGGCACAGCATGTTCCCGGCTGTGGAAATCGGAAGGATAAAGAGTGCCGGCACAGTAATTCTCAGCGCCCTGACACCAATTGCCACCACCTCCGGATCATCCCTAAACTGCCTGACAATGGGCTCTGCAAAAATAAACCCAATGCTTCCTGTTATCAGCATGACGCTCATGCTGAAAAGCAGCATGAACTTAAATGCCTTCTTCACCCTGTCATATTTTTCTGCACCATAGTTGAAGGCAGAAACCGGCTGAAAGCCCTGCCCTATTCCGATTGCAATGCAGAACAGGAAATTCATAACACGTGATACAATACTCATGGCAGCAATTGCCGCATCCCCAAAGGGCGCCGCACACCAATTTAAGGACATGGTCGAAATACTGGTCAGCCCCTGGCGAAGCAGGCTGGGGAAACCAACTGAAAGTATCTCCAGATAATCCTTTCCATTCCGGCTTATCAGGGAGAAACGAATTCTGGTCTGCACCTGCTTTTTTAAAAATGGCATAAGCAGCACTGCCACACTCACATATTGGGACAACATGGTCGACAGTCCTGCGCCGGCTATCCCCATTTCCAGAATTTCCATAAAAATGAAGTCTCCCAGAATGTTGAGTATGGCACCTGTCACCAGACCAAACATGGAAAACATTGCCTTTCCCTCATATCGCAACACATTATTGAGCACGCAGCTACAGGTCATAGCCGGTGCCGCAATCAGAATAAATTTTGCATACTCTGTTGCAAACGGTAAAATAGTCTCTGTACTTCCAAGCAGTATCATGAGAGGAGAAATAAAAATAAGTCCCAGAAATAAAATACAAACACCGCATAAAAACGCCATGGTAAATCCCGTAGATGCCGTAACTCTTGCCCCCTCCACGTTGCCTTTCCCCAGCTTTCGTGAAAGAATGCTTCCGGAGCCCATTCCAAAGGTGAAGCCAAAGGCCTGTATCAGGCCCATAAGCGCAAATACAACTCCAACAGCACCGCTGGCGCTGTTTCCCAGTGTGCTTACAAAATATGTGTCCACCAAATTGTAAATATTGGTAACTAACATACTGATTGTCGTTGGAATCCCAAGTGTTATGATCAGCTTACCAACAGGCGTTGTCGTCATCCTTATATATTGCTGTTCTTTCGTTTCTGACTTCATACCAAAATCCCATTCTTAAAACTAATAAATTACACCTGGGCCTCTGTCCGGTGTTTCAATAAAATGCCGCTACGCACTTATTTATTATAACAAAGCCGGGAAAGAAAACAACCTTTCATTTTAGTAATCACACCGGTAAACTCTCCGCCAGACAGAGCTTTCCAAACCCTACTCTTTCATTGGGATATACTACCTCGCCTCTTAAAGGCTGCGCTCCCTTTCGCAGGTAAGCCTTGACTTTTTCCGCATATAAAAACGGGTCGTTGCCCCGGACGATTCCCCACTGCATCAAGAGTGCAGCGGAACCTGTCACAAAAGGCGTGGCAAAGGAGGTTCCTGTAAAGAAACCGTAGCCTCCCTGGATATCCGGAGCCATGATTCCTACTCCGGGAGCAGCCAGGTCAGGCTTGACTGCACCGGCTGCCACCAGTCCCAAGGTTCTTTCCGGATATACATAGCCCCTGCCCGAAAAATCCGCATAGGCCTCATAGGTGCTGTCATAGGCTCCTACGGTAATAACCTTCTGGGCCGTGGAAGGAATGGTCAGTGTCACCTGCGGATTGGGTGTAAAAAAACGGGTGTTTCTGTTTCGCACGCTTTCGCTGGGAAGGTAAAAATAGTATTGTCCCGTGACACTCTTAAGACTTTGTAATCGAAAAGTCCAGATACCCGTCGTGATATAAGTCCCTATGGGGATAAAATCAAAATAGATTTCCTGGGTGACAGCATAGGGCGTGGGTTCCCCCAAATATATCAGGATATCCGTCTGTTCCATGCGCAAGGTCGTCTTCCCCATCCCGTCAATGGGAAGGACCGCTTCTTCCCCGCCCGGAGATCGTAATACCACACGGTAGCTGTCCACATAATTTTTCCAGAGCTGTACATTGAGGGCAGTCTCATAGGAAGCCACCGCCAATTCAATATAAGCAGTTCCTGTCCCCACATTTCCCTGTACATGCCCTGCCGATGCCCCTTCATTACCACTGCCTACGCAGATTACCGTTCTGCCTACCTCGGAAGCATTATCTAAAAAGCGCTCCAGCAGCGATGCCCCGTCATGGGCCCCGTAGGTATTGCCAAACCGGTTATTATAAAACTCGCTGGAGAAATTTAC
>JBJFCM010000200.1:0-7085 GCA_051888955.1 Lachnospiraceae bacterium
CTTTTGCAGAAGTGGCCGGCACCGGAATTTATGATCACCACCAAACTGCACTTGGCGGGAATGAAAGAAGGCGACATCTGCGGCATGGTATCCCTGGGTGGCGTATATACGGATTTTGCCGTAAAATTGGAAGAGGGAGAAAAGAAACTGGTGCAGCGTACCGGCGAGTGGACGAAGCACAATGAAACGGAAAGCATCTGCGCTGTGCTTAAGGCAGATACAGAGACTCTGTATCTGAGAATGTTTGTGGAAAAGGAGAAGGATGTATCCTTTGCCTACAGTACGGACGGTACATACTTTACGAAGGCGGGAGAGGTGGTAGAAGCTACGCCGGGACGCTGGGTTGGTGTGAAGGCAGGACTTTTTGCCATCAATGAGACGAAGGAGGCTCCCGGTTTTGTAAAAGCAGAATACTTTGTGTATGAAGGGCTTGACAAGAAAAAAGATTAGCTGTATTATCGTATACAATAAAACAATTAGGGAATCGGACGAGGGCGTTCTGTGAAAGCAGAACGCCCTTTTTGTACATTCTTATTTGTAATTTACAAAAGAACGGGGGATATCCTATGTACGATTTGGATTTGTTGGAACACACAGATATTGTCAATGAATTGCTTGCAAGGTATGGTGTGAAGTTCGGCATCTATAAGAACAACGTCTTTAAGGAACAGCTCTTTCCCTTTGATGCTATTCCCAGGATTATTGAAAAGACAGAGTTTGACTATCTGGAGAGAGGCTTAAAGCAGAGAGTCGTAGCGCTGAATCTGTTTTTAAAGGATATTTACAGCGAGAAAAAAATCGTAAAGGATAAGGTGGTACCGGAGGATTTTATTTTTGCTTCCAGCGGTTATATGGCTGAGTGCGAAGGTGTCACTCCTATAAAGGGTATCTATTCCCACATATCCGGTATTGATCTGGTACAGGGGAAGGATAAGAGCTGGTATATTCTGGAGGATAACCTGCGGGTACCTTCAGGAGCATCCTATCCCATGATTGCCAGGGATCTGTGCAGGCGGAGCAGTCCGTGGACTTTTGTGAACAACAAGCTGGAGGATAATCGTAATTATGCGAAGCTGCTCAGGCGAACCATGGACAATGTGAATGTAGGCGGGCACACGGTGATTCTGACACCGGGCAGATTTAACGCCGCCTATTTTGAACATTCCTATCTGGCTGAGAAAACGGGGGCACATCTGGTAAACGGTTCAGAGCTTAGAGTCGTGGATGACAAGCTGTACTATGTAAAATATAACGGTGAGCTGGAACGGGTAGGTGCTGTTTACAGAAGAATTTCGGATGAATACTTAGACCCTATGAATTTCAATCCTGAATCGGTAATCGGCATTCCTCACATTTATGATGTGTACCGGAAAGGAAATGTAGCGCTGATCAATGCGCCCGGCAATGGAATTGCGGATGATAAGGGTATTTACTATTTCGTTCCCAAGATGATTAAATATTACCTGAATGAAGAGCCCATTCTGCACAATGCGCCTACTTACCTGCCTTTCTATGAGGAGGATATGAAGTATGTGCTGGAGAACTTTGATAAGCTGGTACTGAAGGACGTCGCTGAGGCAGGCGGCTACGGTGTTGTGTTCGGCAGCAGCATGAGTGCCGAGCAGAAAGAAAAATTTATCGCTCTTTTGAAAAAGGAGCCGAGAAGATTTATCGCCCAGGAGGTCATCGATTTTCTGGATATCGACATTATGGAAGGCAATGAGATGGTTCCGAGAAAAGCGGATCTGCGTGCCTTTGTACTGATGGCGGATGAACCGCTTGTATGGAAAAGCGGGCTGACCAGATTTTCCAGGAACCCGGATTCCTTTATTGTGAATTCATCTCAGGGAGGAGGATTTAAAGACACATGGGTATTATCTCAGTAGAACAGACAGACAGATTATTTTGGCTGGGCAGGTATTCAGAGCGGGTCTATACTACGCTACGCCTGTATCACAACAGCTTTGATGCAATGATTGATGAAATTACAGACAGTTATACGGAGTTTTGTCAGATGATTGATATTCCCGATGTATACGGCTCCAAGGAGGTCTTTCGGGAAAAGTATCCTTTTGATGAAGAGAATCCCGATTCTATCCTGAGTAATTTAAACAGGGCGTATGACAATGCCATCGTATTGCGGGAGGAAATCGGTTCGGAGGCGTTATCTTACATTCAGCTCGCCATCTATGACATGAATAAGGCCAAGGTCAGCAGGGCGCCGCTAATCGAGATGCAGCGCGTGATTGACAATATTCTGGCCTTTTGGGGAATTGTGGATGACAGCATCGATTCCGAGCAGGTAAGGGATATCATCAAAGCAGGAAAGCGCATAGAGCGGATTGATTTGTACGCAAGACTCGGTATCGACCGAAAAGAGCTGGCGCGGGAAATTGACAGGCTTGCGCCGAAGATTGAGCAGAGCGGCATGATATACAGAAAAGACAAAATAAGTACGCTGAAAGAGCTTGTAGCTGAGCCGGAAATCAATTATTATAGGATTGTATATGAGGTAGAATCAATCTTATAAAGGAGTACGAGCGTGAAAAAGCTACATTTCGACTACTACATGCGGATAACGTATTCTGAAACTGCGGCCAAATGCCACTATACTATAAAATGTGTACCACCGGATACCGACAGACAACGATTGGATGAAATCAATATTGAGATTGTTCCGGATGATGCTTTCTGGAGAAGTGAGGATTCCTTCGGCAACCGGATACTCTATGGCAGTGTGGATAGAGAGCATGATATCTTTTGCTTTCACATTTCCGGTAAAGTGACAACGGGAATGGCAGACTATGAGTCGGAAAAAAATGAGGCTTCCCTGGGAAAATACCGGTATCCATTCGGACTTACCAGACCGGGGGAGGGTTTGCAGGCGTATTTTGATAGCCTGGAAATAAATAGGAAACTCCCTGCTTTGGAGAGGGCGGTTATTCTGATGCACAGGCTGTATCAGGATTTTAGATATGAAAAAAATGTGACGTTCATTTCTACTACGGCAGAGGATGCATGGAAGCTTGGACGGGGTGTGTGCCAGGATTATGCGCACATCCTGATTGTATTGTGCCGTCTGGCAGGTATACCCGCACGATATGTAGCCGGCATGATGTTTGGAGAAGGCTATAGCCATGCCTGGGTGGAAGTATTCTCCGAAGGGAATTGGTATGGTCTGGATCCGACGAACGACTGCATTGTCACAGCTTCCTATATCAAGCTGGGAGTCGGCAGAGAAGCGACGGATTGTGCCATAAACCGAGGCATTGTGAACGGCGGTGGAGAACAGACCCAGGAAATTCGCGTAAAAGTAGAGGAAATGACGGAAGGACAAGAGTGATTATGATAAAGACGATAGCTTCTGTGGGACTTCCCGTAGATGAGATATTGGAAATTAAAAAAAACCGTATTCAGCCGGAGAAAAAAATATCCGGCAAAAAGAAAAGAATCAGTGTCGTAACCGGAATCCATGGCGATGAACTGGAAGGCCAGTACGTCTGCTTTGAACTGATAAGGCGTATTCAGGCAGAAAAGGAGAAACTGACAGGCATCGTGGACATCTATCCGGCAATGAATCCTCTTGGTATCGATTCCATCACCCGTGGTATTCCTGCTTTTGACTTGGATATGAACCGGCTTTTCCCGGGCAATAAGGATGGCGATATGACAGAGTATCTGGCTTCTCAGATTGTGGAGGACGTGGCAGGCTCCGATGTGTGCATTGACATCCATGCCAGCAATATTTTCCTGACAGAGATTCCCCAGATTCGGATCAATGAACTGCATAAGGATAAGCTGATACCGTTAGCAGAGAAGACCAATGTGGACTTTATATGGGTGCATGGAGCAAGTACCGTTCTGGAGTCCACCTTTGCTCACAGCTTAAACAGCCGGAATGTGCCTACTTTGGTGGTGGAGATGGGAGTGGGCATGCGTATTACCAAGTCCTATTGCGACCAGCTGACGGACGGTATTATGAATCTGATGCATGAGATGGGCATCTGGCAGGGGGAGACGGTAAAACCAAGAAAACCGATTATTTCAGAGAATCCCGAGGATGTGAGCTATCTGAATGCCAGTACGGCAGGCATATTCGTGCCAAATGTGAAGCATTGGGAAAAGTTAAAAAAAGGAGACCATATCGGCAGTATCATCGACCCGCTTCGGGGCGAGGTGCTGGACAGAATACTTTCTCCGGTGGACGGCATCCTTTTTACTATAAGAGAATACCCCATTGTGGATGCGGGCTCGTTGGTGGGCAGGCTGTTACGCAAAGAAGTATTGGAAGGACTAAAGTAAATGAAAAAGAAAACGATTTATGAAATAAAATCCTTGTACAGAGACAATTTCCGCGTGACAGGCTATGAATTCGGTAAAGGAAAAAAATCGGTATGTATAGTGGGCAGTATCCGCGGTAATGAGATACAGCAGCTCTATACGTGTTCACAGCTGATCAAAAGACTGAAGAAAATGGAGGAAGAGGGAAAAATAGCAAACGGGCATAAGATTTTGGTGATTCCTACCATAAATCCCTATTCCATGAATATCAAGAAACGCTTCTGGCCTACGGATAATACGGATATCAACAGAATGTTTCCGGGATATAATCTGGGTGAGACGACACAGAGGATTGCAGCCGGTGTATTTGAAGTAATCAAGGACTATCAATACGGCATGCAGTTTGCATCCTTTTATATGCCGGGAAAGTTCACTCCGCATATCCGTATGATGAAGACCGGCTTTGAAAATGTGGAGCTGGCCAAACAGTTTGGCATGCCTTATGTAGTGCTGCGCAATACCAGACCTTATGACACCACGACATTAAACTATAACTGGCAGATATGGGAGACGAATGCTTTCAGCATCTATACCACGACTACGGCAGAGGTGGATAAGGAAAGTGCCGCTACAGCAATTCGCAGCATCCTGACCTTTTTATCCAGGGAAGGTATTGTGGATTATCATGGACATGACGGTTATATCTCCTTTGTAGTAGAGGATACGGATATGATTGCCGTCAGAACGAAGGTGGCAGGTATTTTTGAAAGCAAAGTAGAGGTGGGGGACGAGGTCATAAAGGGTCAGATACTGGCGGAAGTCATTGATCCTTATGAAGGAGATGTGCTGGAGTGCCTGGAGTCTCCGGCAGACGGAATCGTATTTTTTGCGCACAACGACCCATTGACCTATGCCAATACGGCAGTGTATAAGCTGGTGGTACGGGAAACATAGGAAAATAGTCTTTTGCGCGATAGAAATTCCCAAAATGGGACTTCCCATTTTGGGAATTTTGTAATATAATGCAAATATGTCATCTATTGATGATCTGATTTTTCCAACATAAGTCTTGTATTTACCCCATAAGAACAGCTATAAGATGGAAACAAAATGTGAGAGGTTAAAGTGAATGAGAGAAAAATATGAATCGCTGGCGCTGGTAGATTTGAAAGAAATAGCAAAATCCAGAGGCATAAAGGGTGTTTCTGCCATGAAGAAGGCTGAAGTGGTGGAAGCTATGTTAGCTGAGGATGAAAAGGACAAGGCCGCAAAACAGGCAGAGAAGCCGCAGGACAAGCCGGAAGAGAAAAAGAACGATGAACGCCACTCTGAAGAGAGGAAACCGGCACAAAACACGCAAAATGCGGGAAATGATACCCATAACCGTCCTACGCCGACTTATGACAGAAATGCGGTTTATGATATGAATACGTTTCCACCTGAGCTGGACAGCGGGCAGGAGGCTAACGGTATTCTTGAGGTAATGCCGGATGGCTATGGCTTTATCCGCTGCGCCAATTATATGCCGGGAGAGAACGACGTGTATGTGGCACCCAGCCAGATACGCAGATTTGGACTTAAGACCGGGGATATTCTGGTAGGCAACAAGCGTACCAAGACACAGCAGGAAAAGTTCAGCGCACTTTTATATATTAAGACGATTAACGGCTATTCCGTGGAGGAAGCATCAAAACGGCGTAATTTCGAGGATATGACGCCTATTTTCCCGGATGAGAGAATCAAATTGGAGGTTCCCGGTTCCAGTATCGCCATGCGGGTTATGGATCTGGTCAGCCCCATCGGTAAGGGACAGCGTGGTATGATCGTGTCCCCGCCTAAGGCTGGTAAGACCACTCTGCTTAAGCAGGTGGCGAAGTCCATACTTAGGAATGAACCGGATATGCATATGCTGATATTGCTGATTGATGAACGTCCTGAAGAGGTTACGGACATCAAGGAAGCGATTGAAGGCCCCAATGTGGAGGTGATTTATTCTACCTTCGATGAACTTCCGGAGCATCACAAGAGAGTTTCCGAGATGGTAATCGAGCGTGCAAAGCGTCTGGTGGAGCATGGCATGGATGTGGTTATCCTGTTGGACAGCATCACCCGTCTCACCCGTGCATACAACCAGGTAGTTCCCCCCAGTGGCCGTACACTTTCCGGTGGTCTTGACCCGGCAGCCCTGCATATGCCCAAGAGATTCTTCGGCGCGGCAAGAAATATGCGGAATGGCGGCAGCCTGACCATTTTGGCAACGGCATTGGTAGAAACAGGTTCCAAGATGGACGATGTGGTATACGAGGAATTTAAGGGTACCGGTAACATGGAAATGGTGCTGGACCGCAAGCTTTCCGAAAAGCGTATCTTCCCGGCAATCGACTTGCAGAAATCAGGTACCAGAAGAGAGGATCTGCTGCTTAATCCGGAGGAGTTAGAAGCTATCAACGTCATGCGTAAGGCATTGAACGGAATGAAAGCCGATGAAGCAGCCGACCGTATCCTGGATATGTTCTCCAGAACCCGCAACAACGTGGAATTCGTAAATATGGTTAAAAAGATGAAGTTTATTTAAAAAATACTTGCATAATTAATGCAGGCATGATATACTAACAACGCTGTTTGTGGATGCATAAGCAGTGCGGATGAGAACAGATTATTTTACATTAATATAGAGAGGTGAAAGAAATGAAAGAAGGAATCCATCCCCAGTATTATCAGGCAACCGTTACCTGCAACTGTGGCAACACATTCGTAACCGGTTCCACCAAACCTGAAATCCACGTAGAAGTTTGCTCTAAGTG
>JBJFCM010000201.1:0-7068 GCA_051888955.1 Lachnospiraceae bacterium
CAGATGCCTACACCGATTTTTCCGTACCGGGTATTCCAGACCCGGAAACCGGTATCTCCCGGCGTGAAGTAGAACTTTTCCTGATAAAAATGGTCATCCGGAATATGGGTCTTCCTGTAAATACCCAGTATTTCCCCGTCTGCATCTATGACAGCTACCGTATTGTAGGTAGTGTTTCCTGCACGCTCAAAAAAGCTGATTGGCAGCACTACTGCAAGCTCCTTTGCTACCTGTTTAAAGCGCTTCACTGCCGGATTTTCCTCCAGAGGCAGCGCCAGCTTATAGGAGTCATAATTCTTTTCCTGACAAAAGTACCATGTTTCAAACAGCTCCGGCAGAAGAATAATCTGCGCCCCGCGGCCCGCCGCCTCACGCACCCATTTTTCCGCAGCCTCTATATTCTCTTCCCGGCTCCTGTTACAATACATCTGTACTGCAGCTACTGTTACGTTTCTCATGTTAGGTTCCTTTCTTAGTTATAAATCTACTCCATTTTCGGAATTTTCAGAGTTGTGTTCTCAATGGGAAAATAGAGTTGTTTCATTGAGTTTACCCGCTTATGGTACCTAAAATCTCAGACCGGCACCTGCTGGGTGATGCAGTGAATATTGCCGCCACCAATCAAAATATCCCTGGCGTAGATTTGGATCACTTCTCTGTCCGGGAAAAGGCCCTGCAATATCTCCTTTGCAACGGCATCTGCTTCATCCCCGAAACCGGGCATGACTACCGACTTATTGGCAATATAAAAATTTACGTAGGAGGCGGCCAGCCTGTCTCCGGGCCTCCTGGTGGGCTCTCCGTCGCACAAGTCCAGTCCTTCGCACTCTTCTTCCTTCATGCATACAGGCTTGGGTAAGGGAAGCTTATGTACTGTGAGCTTCCTGCCTTTTGCATCGGTTTGTACAGTCAGGTAATCCAGGCAGGCCTTGGACAGTGCATACTGGGGATCTTTTTCATCCTCCGTCCACGCCAGCACCACTTCTCCCGGCGCGGTAAAGGCGCAGATATTGTCCACATGCTCATTGGTTTCATCCAGATAAATTCCTCTGGGCAGCCAGAGCACTTTTTCCACACCCAGATATTCCTTCAGGGTTTCTTCGATTTCCGCCTTTGATAGTTGTGGATTGCGCCCTTTACTAAGCAGACAGCTCTCTGTCACCATGGCAGTACCTTCCCCATCCACATGGATGGAGCCGCCTTCCAAAATGAAATCCCTTTTATCGTAGACATCCTTGTCAAGTAAATCGCAAAGCTTTCTTGCCATCCGGTTATCCTTATCCCAGGGAAAATATAAACCGTCCTCCAGACCGCCCCAGGCATTGAAGCCCCAGTCGATCCCTCTTATGACACCTTGGTCATTTATCACAAAGGTGGGGGCATAATCCCTGGCCCAGGCATCGTTGGAGGACATTTCCACCACCCTGATATGAGGTGGCAATGCTGCTCTGGCGTTGTCGTACTGCCCATCACTGGCAGCGACAATGACCTTTTCCGAACGGGCAATCGCCTCTGCAACCTGTACAAACGCTTTCCGTGCAGCATAACCTCCATACTGCCAGGAATCCGGCCGCTCCGGGAAAATCATGATACAGCCTGCATGGGGCTCAAATTCCGCAGGCATACGAAATCCATCTGTTCTGGGTGAAGAATTCTTGATTATTCTCATTTGGTGTATCCTTTCCGCAAAAATGTCCACCGCATTTTTATTATAATCGGCACTTAAAATCCTCAAACCCGAATTGCCTTACAATCCGGCATTCTCCGCTCTTTTCTTTTAACACAATGGCCGGAAGAGGCATACCGTTAAAAGTATTGTTCTTCACCATGGAGTAAATGGCCATGTCTTCAAATACCAGTCTGTCCCCTTCTTTTAAAGGTGCATCAAAGGAATAATCCCCAATGACATCCCCGGCCAGGCAGGTGGGACCTGTCAGACGGTAGGTAAAGGCTTTCTCTCCAGGCTCGCCGCTCTCACAAAGAGGCGGCCTGTAAGGCATTTCCAGCACATCCGGCATATGGCAGGCAGCGGAGGTATCCAAAATAGCAATATCCATGCCGTTATGCATAGTCTCCAACACCGTTGTCACCAAAAATCCGGCATTTAAGGCCACCGCTTCCCCCGGCTCCAGATACACAGTCAGACCGTATTTTTCCTGCATCCGTCTGATACAGCCCTCCAGCTTTTCCAAATCATAGCCGGGCCTTGTAATGTGGTGCCCGCCTCCAAAATTAATCCATTTCATACCGGACAGTAAAGGACCGAACTTCTCTTCCACCACATACAGAGTCTTTTCCAGGGCATCCGCATCCTGCTCACAGAGCGTATGAAAATGCAGGCCATCCAGCATTCCCAAAAGACTGTCTGTTTCCGCAAGCTCACTATAAAATTTCTCCGCCGTGACTCCCATTCGGGAATATGGCGCGCAGGGGTCATAAATGGCATGTCCTTCCTGGGTAGAGCATTCCGGATTGATACGAAGCCCGATGCTTTTTCCACAGGCCTTTGCCTTTTCTCCGAACTTATCCACCTGTTTTAAGGAATTGAACACAATATGGTCGCTGTATTGCAGAAGTTCGTCAAACTCATCTTCTTTAAAAGCGGGCGCAAAAACATGGTTTTCACATACTTTTCCTGCCTGTTTTAAGGGGAGTACCATTTCCTCATAGCCCAGCCTGGCCTCATACAGGCCGCTCGCTGTCGCCCCGGCCAGAAAACTTCCCACAAGAGGATACAGCTCATACATGGAAAATGCCTTCTGTGCCAGTAAAATCTTAGCACCTGTCCTGTCCATGACGCCCTTTAATATTTTCAGATTTTTTTCAATCAAAGCCTCATCCACCACATAGCAGGGAGTAGGCAGCTTGCTCCATTGCATGATATGCTCCTTTACGACTTGCTGTCGCCGAAGATTTCTTTAAAGAATACCAGAAAACCATCCTCTACGGCAACCTGGTCCTCTGCGTCCTCTCCCAGATCATAATAATATTTGCCGCTGGGAATATGGACAGAAAGACTGTCCAAAGGAAAACCTTTCCGCCTTATAGGGTGTATTTTAGAGGTCAGCCGGAAAGGTTCACTTGCCAGGCTTTCGTCCATCCTCTCATATACGTGATCTTCGTCCAGTATCAGACAGATGGCATTGTGATAGCGTGCCGTCAAGTCCCCGTATTTTTCTGCCAGGCCGGCGTAGTACCGCTGCATTTCTTCATCTGACAGATACCTTCCGTTTACAGTCCGGACATGTACGCCCGGCTGCAGTTCTTCCGGCAATTCCTTACAGTACAGGCCGGAATCACAGGAAAATACCGGCATTTTATAGGCTTCATAATAGGCTCTTGCCTTCTGTCTGGCATTTTCAAGGGGCGTATTTCCATCCTCCGGCACCGAAGGTATCGCTATTCCTGTTTCGCTCGCTATTGCTTTTAAATCTGTCAGTTCTACGGGCAACCCCTTCAGCCTGTGCTGCATAGCAGCAAGCTTAGCGGGATTGCCGGTTCCGTATAACAATTTCATGCTACTCTCCTGTGTTTTTTTGTCAGTCCACCAATACCGGATTTTCATCCACCACCCAGGGAAGGCCCCATTTATTCAGTGCTTCCATGAACGGGTCCGGGTCGAACTCTTCCACATTAAAGACGCCGGGACGCTTCCAGGCACCGGTCATCACCAGCATGGCACCAATCATGGCAGGAACACCTGTGGTGTAGGAAATCGCCTGGGATTCTACCTCTTTATAGCACTCCTGATGGTCACACACATTATAGATGTAGATGGATTTTTCTTTACCATCCTTTTTACCGGTAAAGATACAGCCAATGTTAGTCTTGCCCACAGTACGAGGTCCTAAGGATGCCGGGTCCGGCAAAAGTGCCTTCAAAAACTGGATGGGAACGATTTCTTTTCCTTCGTAATCAATGGGCGAGGTAGACAGCATACCCACGTTTTCCAGACATTTCATATGGGTCAGATAGCTCTGGCCAAAGGTCATAAAGAAACGGATGCGCTTTACGCCGGGAATATTCTTTGCCAGAGACTCTATTTCCTCATGGTGCAGCAGATACATATCCTTCTGCCCCACACCGGCAAAATCGTATTCCCGTTTGATTTCCATGGGTTTAGTTTCTACCCAGTGACCATTCTCCCAGTAAGAACCGTTGGCGGAAACCTCCCTTAGATTGATTTCCGGGTTGAAGTTGGTGGCAAAGGGATAACCATGGTCACCGCCGTTGCAGTCCAAAATATCGATATACTCGATTTCATCAAAATAGTGCTTCAACGCATAAGCAGAGAAAACACTGGTAACACCGGGGTCAAAGCCGCTGCCCAAAAGCGCGGTCAGACCTGCTTCTTTAAATTTTTCCTGATAATTCCACTGCCAGGAATAATCAAAATAAGCGGTGAAGCCTTCTTTTTCACATCTTGCCTCATAAACAGCACGCCACGCAGGGTCGTCCGTATTTTCCGCTTCATAGTTGGCGGTATCCACATAGTCCACGCCGCAGGCAAGGCAGGCATCCATAATGGTCAGATCCTGATAGGGAAGCGCCAGATTTAACACCACCTTGGGCTGTACCTTTTTAATCAGAGCCGTCAGCTCTTCCACACTGTCTGCATCCACTTTTTCTGTGGTGATTTTGCTCTTTACTCCTTTTTCCTCTAATTTTGCCTTCAAGGCATCACACTTTGCTATGGTCCGGCTGGCAATGCAGATTTCATCGAATACTTCTGCATTCTGTGCACATTTCTGAATAGCGACGGAGGCTACGCCGCCGCAGCCAATTACTAAGATTTTTCCCATGTTCGTTCTCCTTTATTTTATAATCCTTATCACTCCACTTCCCGGAGCATATTTTCGACGTATGCGGGCAGGGCGAAAGCACCCACATGTAAGCGAGGTGTATAATATTTGGTGTCCAGCCCCAGCATCTTCCAGGCAATGCCGTCAAAGTCATGTACGGGATGGTACTTCTTGGAGGCAAAACCAAACAGCCAGTGGCCGGAAGGGTAGGTCGGGATATGCACCTGGTACACCCGGCTGATTGGAAAGCTCTCTACAATGCGCTTATGGGCACGTTTACAGGCTTCCGCATCTGCATCATAAAAGGGACTTTCATGCTGGTTGACCATGATGCCATCCTCCTTTAAGGCTTTATAGCAGTTGCCGTAGAATTCCTTGGTAAAAAGACCCTCTCCCGGACCGAAGGGATCCGTGGAATCCACGATAATCACGTCATATTCATTTTCCTTGGAACGGATAAAGCGCAGGCCGTCTTCAAAATAGAGATGCACCCTGGGGTCATCGAACCGGCATGCCGTCTGTGGCAGGAACTTCTTGCAGACCTCCACCACCAGGGGGTCTATCTCCACCATATCAATGTGTTCCACGGACGGATAACGGGTCAGTTCCCGGATGACACCACCATCCCCGGCACCGATTACCAATATCCGCTTTGCGGATGGGTGCACCGCCATGGGCACATGAGTAATCATTTCATGGTAGATGAATTCGTCCTTTTCTGTCAGCATCATAAAACCGTCCAGTGTCAGGAATCTGCCGAACTCCTTCGATTCAAAAATATCTATTCTTTGGAAATCACTTTGGCCGCTGTAGAGCTGTTTGTCCACGCGGATGGACAGCTTTACGTTGGGCGTGTGCGGCTCCGAAAACCATAATTCCATGTGTGTTGCCTCCTTTTTATAGTCTTACTTCTGTTCTGCAAAATAAATTGCTGTTTCTGCCAGCGAAGATGGGGGAGCAGAAGCTGTTTCTGCCTTGCGGCTTGCAAAGGACATTAGTATTTCTTAGTGTTCTGCCCGTTTCAGCAATTTCCGAACACGATGTTCGGAAAAGGCTTATCTACGCCATGGATGCGTATATAAGCCGGTTGTGTCCCTAACCAAATTTCCAGATGCAGAACACTTAGAAATTCTTATGTCCGACGCCCCTGGCGCAAGGCAGAACCAGCTTCCGCTCCCCCGACTCCTGCACAAAACATCAGAACCAGACCTCCCGCAGCACATTCAACCGGTTAATCGCTGCGTCTTCCGGCCCTGTCATGGAGCATCCCTTCTCCTTTGCATAGGAAATATACTCCAGTATTTCCTTCGTAATCTGCTCTCCCGGTGCCAGAATGGGAATGCCGGGAGGATAACACATCACAAATTCACTGCAGATGCGCCCCTCCGTCTCCATAAGCGGCAGGGATTCCTTAGGTGCATAGAATGCGCGCTGGGGAGAGACTGCCACCTTGGGGTCTATGTATTCCTGGCTGAACATGCCGCTTCCGTCCCGCTTATATTTCCGGTGAATTTCCATGAGTGCGCTGACTAACCGCTCGATTTCCCGCTCTCTGTCCCCAATGGAAATGTAGGCCAGGATATTGGCAATGTCCCCTAACTCCACCTGAATGTCGTATTCATCCCGCAGAATGTCATAGACCTCGATACCTGCCAGTCCCAGTCCGAGCGTATTAATCGTCAGCTTCGTCCTGTCAAAATCATAGATGCTGTCACCGTTTATCATTTCAGCGGAATAGGCATAGTAACCGCCGATGGCGTTGATTTCCTTTCTGGCATATTCCGCCAGCTCCGTCACTTTTGCAAAGGCTTCCTTCCCGTGTAACGCCAGATTTTTCCGGGAAATATCCAGACTTGCCAACAGCAGATAGGAACCGCTGGTAGTCTGGGTCAGGTTGATAATCTGCCTGACGTAGCCGGGGCTTACCGTTTTCCCTCCAACCAGCAGAAAAGAACTCTGGGTCAGGCTGCCGCCGGATTTATGCATGCTGACTGCCGCCATATCCGCGCCCGCTGCCATAGCGGATACCGGCATATTTTCTCCAAAATAGAAGTGGGTGCCGTGAGCCTCATCCACCAGTGCCAGCATACCGTATTTGTGTGCCAGCTCTACTATTTTTCTTAAATCAGAACAAATGCCGTAATAGGTGGGATTGTTGACCAGGATAGCAACAGCATCGGGATTTTCCCGGATAGCACGCTCTACCTGCTCCACCTTCATGCCCAGCGCAATCCCCAGTCTCTCATCCATCTCCGGATTCACATAT
>JBJFCM010000202.1:0-1647 GCA_051888955.1 Lachnospiraceae bacterium
AGCGCATTGATAACGCTTCTGTGCACATTCCGCGGCAGAATGATTTTATCTCCCTGCTTGCAGGCCGCAAGCACCATGCCCTGCACGGAAGAGGTCGTGCCCCCTACCATCAGAAAAGCATGCCTGGCACCAAAAGCATCAGCCGCGAGCTCTTCCGCCTCCTTTATCACGGAAATGGGATGGCAGAGATTGTCAAGACACTTTTGGGAATTTACATCCAGTCCCACACACTGCTGTCCCAAAAGCTCCACCAGCTCCGCATTTCCCCGCCCGCGCTTATGGCCGGGTACATCAAAGGGTACTATTCTGTTTTTCCGAAATTTTTCAAGGGCCTCATATATCGGCGCCCTGTGCTGATCCAACCTTGCCATATCTGCTCCCATCTGTGCGCTTCCGCACACAAAAACAGGCTGTCCTGTCAATAAATATTCCGGCCACTGAAAATCTCTATCATTTCCCTGCGGAGGCTGTCCGTTATCTCCAGCCTCGTCTTCGGCGGCAGCTCATACACATCACTGTTAAACAGATAATTCTGCAAATCAATCTCTTTAATCAGCATTTTCGTGTGAAAAATATTAGCCTCATAGACGTTGATATCCACCGCATCATAGCGCCGCAGGATTTCCTCATCAATATAATCCTGTATGGACGTAATCTTGTGGTCCATGAACAGCTTCTGCCCGCCCACATCCCGGGTAAAGCCCCTGACATGATAGTCCATCGTAATAATATCCGAATCGAAGGAGCCAATCAGGTAATCCAACGTGGAAAGAGGCGATATTTCCCCACAGGTGGCCACATCTATGTCCACCCGGAAGGTGGCCAGACAGGTCTCGGGGTGATATTCCGGATAGGTGTGCACTGTAATGTGGCTTTTATTCAAATGGGCTAAAATGGTCTCTCCTGCATTCGCCGTAACCGTAGCGCCCGCAGGCACCATGGAGCCCTCTGCAATCAAAATCGTCACGGAAGAACCCTGAGGATCGTAGTCCTGACTGGAAATATGCAGAACCGTAGCACCAATCATGTCCGTTACATTGGTCAGTATTTTCGTCAGACGCTCAGAATTGTACTGCTCGTCAATATAGGCAATATAATCCTTCTGCTCCCGCTGTGTCTTGGCATAACAGACATCATAGATGTTGAAGCTTAAGGATTTGGTAAGATTGTTAAAGCCGTACAATTTCATCTTTTCACCCATGGGAGTTCCCTCATTTCCTTTTTATTCAGGCGGCATACGCCTCACCCAGCCTGCTCCTTCGCAAGCGTCCGACAGTCCGGCAGTCTCATCCGGCCACTTGTCTCTGCTTATTGGCACAAAAAAAGCAAGCAATGCGTTACCATCACTTGCTCACCTGTATTTTCAGAATTACTACTGTGCGGGAATAAACAAATCCTGCTTCTTTGCCCGGATATGCTTTCCCTGCTATGTACATAATGAAATTCCATAAAAAACAGATATTTGGTTTAGAGTCTATATAGCAAATATTTTACTTTTACTACTCTTATTGACCGTTTCACAAGTTTGGTGTGCATTCGCACCGGTTTATAGTAACCAACTTATAAAATTTGAGCTCTTAACTCAATCAATAAGGCAACTAAGTTGCCAATCGGCAGTTGACCCGGCTGTCCGTCTGGCCTTAACTT
>JBJFCM010000203.1:0-6973 GCA_051888955.1 Lachnospiraceae bacterium
ATTTTTTAACAAAAAATTAGTATGAAATCCCATAGACAGATGATACAATAGAACTGTTCATAGAGAAAATAAAACATTCACGGGAAAAGAACAGGGAGGACGCAGGCTTTGCAGTATATAATCACATTTTTGGAGGGAATCATTACCTTTGTGTCGCCGTGCCTGCTCCCCATGCTGCCGGTGTACATTTCCTATTTTGCCAATGGGGAGAACGACCGGAAGAGGACATTAGCCAATGCGCTGGCTTTTGTGGCGGGTTTTACGGTGGTCTTTTTAGTGCTGGGAGCTTTTGCCGGAACGGTAGGGGCGGCACTGAAGAAATACGAGACGGCAGTCAATCTTATCACCGGTGGAATCGTGGTAATCTTCGGGCTGAATTTTAGCGGGATTTTACAAATTGGTTTCCTGAACAGGACGAAAAAACCGGATATTCAGGTGAAAACGGAGAATGTATTTTCTACATTTTTATTCGGTATGGTATTTTCCATCGGCTGGACCCCCTGTGTAGGCGCATTCCTGGGTTCTGCGCTGATGATGGCTTCCGAAAGAGGCACCATGGCAGAGGGAATGCTGATGCTTTTGGTATATTCCATGGGATTGGGGATTCCATTCCTAATCAGCGCTCTCCTTTTGGACCGGTTGAAGGGGACCTTTCAGTTCATCAAGAAAAACTATGTGTGGATTAACCGGATTGCGGGTATTTTTCTGATTGTAGTGGGTATCAGCATGATGACCGGATGGTTTGGCAGGTTGCTGGCAATACTGGCGTAGGGACAGGTCTGCATAAATTGCCCGGCAGCGGGCAGGGTTTTGCAGGCGTCTGGGAATGAGAGGAAAACATGAAAAAATATGGAAAGATAATCGCCGGGGTGCTGTTACTTGCAGCGCTGATTGGCGGAAGCACCATTTTGTACCGCAGCTTATCCCGGGAGTACCGCCCCGACAATCTGATGCAGGTGGGAATAGGTGAGCAGGTGCAGGCAGAGGGCGCAGATGCAGACAGCATGGGAACGCAGCCGGAGAGTGCGGACAACCAAAGTGGGAAAGAAGCAGAAACAGCGGGTGACGCTGGAAGTGAAACACCGCAGGGCAATGCAGGAGAGACGGAGCAAACGGGCACAAATACAGAGGAAACTGTTGCCAGTCAGGAGGCACCTGATTTTACCGTTATAAATGGGGAGGAAGAGTCCGTAAAGCTGTCTGATATGCAGGGAAAGCCGGTCGTCTTGAACTTCTGGGCAAGCTGGTGCGGTCCCTGTAAGAGCGAGATGCCCATGTTTCAGGAGATGTACGATACCTATGGGGAAGATATCACCTTTCTGATGGTCAATCTGACGGATGGCAGCCGCGAGACGGTGGAGACGGCACAGGCTTATATAGGGGAGCAGGGCTATACCTTTCCGGTATACTTTGATGTGGACCAGGAGGCGGCCTATGCCTATTATGTGAATTCCATACCAACCACTTATTTTATTGATGCAGAGGGCAATCTGGCAGCATACGGTGTGGGAGCGATGGAGGAAGAGAGCTTTTTAAAAGGTTTGGAAATGCTGGGTATAATAACAAAATAGGCCGTTTACAGACAGTGAGAAAAATGTATAATAGATAGTAAGCGAGTTATGGCCGGTGGTGAAAAAAATATGAGAACGGCAGAATGGAGGAAGCCATGAGCAAGGTGGAAATTACAAAAGATATTCATTATGTAGGAGTAGATGACAGAGAAATTGATTTTTTTGAAGCACAGTATGTGGTGCCGGAAGGGATTTCTTATAATTCTTATTTGATTCTGGACGATAAGATTGCACTGGTAGACACGGCAGATGCACGAAAGAAAGAGGAGTGGCTTGGAAATATTAGAAAAGAGCTGGCAGGAAGGCGGCCTGATTATCTGGTCGTGTCCCATATGGAGCCGGATCATTCTGGCAGCATTGCGGCGTTGGTAGCGGAATATCCTGAGATTAAGATTGTAGGAAATAAGTGGACATTTACCTTTTTATCACAGTTCTTTGATTTTGATGTGGAAAGCAGAAAGGTTGTTGTGGCAGAGGGAGATACCCTGACGTTGGGAACCCATACACTGCAGTTTTTCATGGCTCCCATGGTACATTGGCCGGAGGTTATGGTCACCTATGAGCAGACAGACAAGGTGCTGTTTTCCGCAGATGCCTTCGGTAAGTTCGGTGCGCTGGATGTAGAAGATGACTGGGCTTGTGAAGCCAGACGATATTATTTTAATATAGTCGGAAGATACGGCGCACAGGTACAGGCACTGCTGAAGAAGCTTGCAGGGGTGGATATTCGTATGATTGCACCGTTACACGGTCCTGTTTTGAAGGAAAATCTGGCATATTATATCGACAAGTATGATACATGGAGCAGCTACAGGCCTGAGGATAAAGGTGTGTTGATTGCTTATGCTTCTATTTACGGTCATACTGCCAAAGCAGCAAAGGAACTGGCAGAAATGCTAAAGGCAAACGGTGAGGAAAAAGTGGTTCTGGCGGATTTGGTCAGAAGTGATATGGCAGAGGTATTGGAGGACGCTTTCCGTTATGACAGAATGGTACTTGCCTCGGTTACTTATGATAGCGGTCTCTTCCCCTGCATGGAGAACTTTTTATCGCATTTAAAGGCAAAGAATTACCAGAAGAGAACGGTGGCTTTGATAGAGAACGGCACCTGGGCACCCATGGCCGGTAAACACATGCGCCAGATATTGGAAAGCATGAAGGAAATCACTATTCTGGAACCGGCCGTTACTCTTCGCTCTGCCATGAAGGATACAACGAAAGAGGAACTTAAGAAACTGGCAGACGAAATAACCGCCATTCAGTAAATGAACGAAAAGACTAGCTTTTTCAAAAGAACTGTAGTATAATGTCTTTCAGACACGCAGCTATAGTTCATCGGTAGAATGCTAGCTTCCCAAGCTGGAGAGACGGGTTCGATTCCCGCTAGCTGCTTATAGAGGCTGTTGTAAGATTAGGCGTTTTGCCTGTTCTCACAACAGTCTTATTTTCTGTCGAATTCTGTCAACGTGTTTCCGGCTTAAATCTCCCGTTCTTGCTTGTTTTCAATATCCTCTTTGCTATAATCAGGATAGGAAGAGGATGAATTTATAAAAATGAATTATTCTGAGATTGCAGAAAAATGAAAGCGAGTAGCAGCGTTCATAATTTGTTGTCCGGACTTTGGAAGGCATTTTTCTTTCACCTTATAGTTGACGGATTCTGGTTTTCAGTATATGATGATAACATCAAGTGAAAAGAGGTAGTTGTTTGTTAAGCATTGTGGTAATGGAGATTGATGCAAACTGAATAGCTGCAAAGGACGGTTTGGCTGTTGCCTGTCAGGGTATCGGTCTGTCCTTCTGTCGGCAGTATGGCTGCCGGCGTATCTGCCTTACAAAATGCTTTGTATACTTCGATATATTTTATTCCTGTAGAAAGCATGACTGAATGGTCGTGCTGTTTTTGTATCATAGGGGTCCTATGTCAGGGAATGTGGATGACCATGCGGTATCGTGCCTTTGGAGGTGGATGCGCATGGTTTTTGATTTGCAGAAATCTCCCGAAATGCAAAAATCGTTTTGCACAGGATGTGAAGGTATCTTCTTTATTGAGTAGAAAGGAAAACAAAAATGATTCACGCAGAAGAAATTTTAGAATTTGATAAAATAAAAGAAAAATGGATGGAACTGGCGCTCACAGAGTGGGCGAAGGAGGAAATAAAGCATACAGTCCCCTGTATGTCGGAAAGGGAGCTGCTCACCAGGCAGAGGGAAACGACGGAGGCCAGGCAGCTCATGGAGAAGGGCGGTACCCCGCCCCTTGTTTCCCTGACCGGCATAAAGGATTATCTTGCTATTGCGGAGAAGGGGGATTGCCTGAGTGCTGCCCAGCTAGAAGAGGCAGAGCTGGCCCTTGTGGCCATCATGCGGCTCAAAAGCTATTTAAACCGGTGTAAACAATTTGATATTCCGCTGGCATATTATGAAGAAAGTCTGGATGAACTGGAAGAGATAAAGGCCGCCATTCATTTACAGATTCGAAGCGGCAGAGTGGATGATGGGGCATCCAAGCTGCTGAAAACCCTTAGAGGCGAGATCGAAAGGACAGAAAGCCGGATGAAGGAAAAAGCGGATTCCATCATGCGGGCCAATAAGGAGTGCATGTCGGACAGCTTCAGTACCATCCGGAACGGCCATCTCTGCATTCCGGTCAAAAAGGAGTATAAATTTAAAGTAAACGGCAGCGTCATGGATAAATCCGCTACCGGAAATACTCTGTTTATAGAGCCGGTCCCTGTGGCAAAATATTATGAGGAATGGCAGCTTTTAAAGGTGGATGCGGAAAATGAAGAGCGCAGGATTTTGTATGCTCTTACCGCTCTGTTAGCGGAGAATGCAGAGGTACTGCGGCAGGATATGCGGGTCATTGAAAAGCTGGATTATATTTTTTCAAAGGGCAAACTGAGTTTGGAATATGAGGGTGTGGAGCCCAAAATCAACACGGACAGGCGGATTGTCATAAAAGAGGGCAGGCATCCTCTTATGGACAAAAACATCTGCGTGCCACTGCAATTTGCAATTGGAAACGGCATCAATGGCATTGTCATAACCGGACCGAACACGGGTGGAAAGACAGTGGCCCTGAAAACGGTGGCCTTAAACTGCCTGATGGCACAGTGCGGCCTGCATGTGGCCTGTAGAGAGGCGGAAATCTGCATGAACAGCAGTTTCCTCTGTGATATCGGGGACGGGCAGAATCTGTCTGAAAATCTTTCCACCTTTTCCGCCCATATTACCAATGTGCTGGACATCTTACGAAGGGTGGATAAGGACAGCCTGGTCATCCTGGATGAGCTGGGTTCGGGAACCGACCCCACGGAAGGGATGGGAATTGCAATTGCGATTTTGGAGGAGTTAAAGAAAAGTGGTGCCCTGTTTTTGGTGACGACCCACTATCCCGAGGTAAAGCAATATGCAGAAAAGGAAGACAGCATCCTGAACGCAAGGATGACCTTTGACAAAGAAAGTCTGAAGCCCCTTTACCAAATGGTAATCGGAGAAGCAGGAGAAAGCTGCGCCTTCTATATTGCGAAGAAGCTGGGAATGCCCTCTTTCATGCTGGCCACAGCAGCCCGGGCGGCCTATGGCAGTGTGCCGGAGTACCTGCAACAGGCAGATGAGAAAAGCATACTGCAAAAGGAAGCAGCCCCCAGAATACAAAAGCAGAAGACCATGCATAAAAGACAGGAGGAGGCTGAGCGCTTTAGGCTGGGTGACAGCGTGATGGTATATCCCGACAAGAAAATTGGCATCGTATGCCAGACCGCCAATGAAAAGGGTGTCTTAAGAGTGCAGCTTCCCAATAAAAAAATATGGATCAATCATAAGCGCATCAAGCTCCACGTAGCGGCCACGGAGCTGTATCCCGAAGACTATGATTTTTCTATCATATTTGATACGGTGGAGAACAGGAAGCTGCGGCATAAGATGGAACGGAAGTATGTGGAAGGGGAGGAAATCGTACTAAAAGAGCAGGGACTGTAATGGTCCCTGCTCTTCTACTCATCCCAGAACAGCTCATCCAGACTTTTTCCCAGTACCTTGCAGATGTTGATACAAAGATTGATGGTAGGATTGTAGTCACCCTTCTCAATGGCACTGATGGTCTGCCTGGATACGCCCACCCTGTCGGCCAGCTCCTGCTGGGACATATCCATGGCAGCCCGTGCGGATTTTAAGCGAAGATTCTTCATTCTTTAATCCTCCTCATCCTTTTCCCGGACTCTCTTGATGAAAAGCACAACACCGATTGCGGCACAGAAGAGGCCGCAAAACAAATTGAGGCTCCTAAAGGTCAGAATGCCATCTGCAACTGCCGCACCTTCTATGATGTTAAGAGTGCCAAGTGCCAGGTTTACAATACCTATGATGAGAAAGACGATATATAAAGTCTTACGGTTCTCATTCATGGCAAAATAGGCATTTGTCCAGATGCAGTAAACAGCAAAAGTAAAAATACTAAGGAGAATGCCGGTAAAGGCAATCACACTGGTTTCAGCAGGAAACTGCACTCCTATTGCATCACTGATTGTCACCGCTGAAAAATAAAGGAGGGCAGTCCAAAAACCGATACAATATCCGGTTCCTCTGGCATGCTGCTGCATCTCATCATATTCTGCTTCTATTTTCCTATCTTTTTTGGTAAAAATCAATAGCAATGCAGCAATAATCAGACCGATGACCAGTCCCAGCAGGACGCCCACTGTTTCTGCACTGTGAAAAGCATTGCTATCTACAATCTCATAGGAATAAGTGTTATGGAAAATTCCGTTGCCTACAAATTCATATTCCTCAATGTCAGATGCCTCCCCGGAGGCATCGAAAACGGTACGGCCATCCTGCTTTCCATCGGAAGATGCTACCGTAAAGGCCATAAAATCCTCTGCATTCGTCAGATTTACAAATTCCAGCAGATAGGTGCCTTTTTCCATAGGAAGACTCTGCATGTCGGCATCTACACCCTCGCCGGTAAGCCAAAGAAGCGTCTCTCCTTCCTCGCTTACAAGGCGGGCGCCTGTTATCAGGCCGGCAGCGGAGGTCCATTCAAAATGCATCTGATACCTGCCATCTTTGGGAATGGTGATTACATCCGTGAAAGAAGCCGGGTCCGCAATGCCATCCTGTACTGTAATCTCTTTTTCAAAAGAAACTTTGAAAAGTGCTTCTTTGCCGTCACTGCCAAATAGAATCGCCATGACGCTGAATGCTACTACGATACATGCTGCTATGAATACAATGATTTTTGTCTCTTTCTTCATACAAATCCTCCGTTCCGAAGTTATTCTGTTTGATTTAACCAAAGCATATACCATTCTTTACAATCTGTCAAATATATTTTACATTTTGCTATTAAAAATGTGTGTAGCCACATGATTGAGACGAAAGAGTGTGCTGCCATATATT
>JBJFCM010000204.1:0-3261 GCA_051888955.1 Lachnospiraceae bacterium
TCCTGCCCTTTCCGAAAGTAAAAGGAAGGCCGCAATACTAATCGCTATAACTGCCACAGGCAATAGGATCTTCCACCATTTTTTCATATTGACTCCTACAGGAACGGATTATAGAACCGGCTTCCGTCCCAAAAGGTAATCGTTAGCGCTACTGCCGCGAAAACCACGGAAACAATAATGGTCAGGTAATCATTTCTCTTAAGAGGCTTTCCCGAATACCAGGTCCTCTTTCGATGCTTGCCAAAGCTGCGGAGCTCCATGGCATTGCTAATGACATCGATTCTGTCCATACTGGAAAAAATCAACGGAAAAAGGATAGCTGCCATATTTTTTATTCTGGCAGGCAGGGAAGCCTTGGAGGACATCTCGATGCCTCTCGCCTCCTGGGCATGCTTGATTTTAGCAAAATCATCCTGCACATCCGGTATATATCGCAGCGCCAGCGCTACGGAATAGCTGATTTTATAGCTGATTCCCACCTTGTTTAAGGAAGCGGCAAATTCGCTGGGATTGGTGGTCACAATGAACATGAATACCGCCGGAATAACCGTCAGATACTTGATCATCACATTAAATTCATAAAAAAGCTGTTCCCGGGTCAGGGAATAACGGCCGGCCAGATGTATTATTTCCGTAGAGGTACCGTAAATTTTGGTACCCTGGTCCGGAGAAAAAAGAAAAATCGCCAGCAGATTGATACACAAAAACAGCATGATAAATTTGAATACCGTACCGACCTGCTTCCATTTTGTCTGGGACATGGCATAGATAACCAGGCTTAGGACAAACATCACCAAAAGCACACGGGTATCATAGGTCAGCATGCTGGTAATGGACCAAAGCAGGAAAAAAACCAGCTTGGTAACACCGCTCAGCTCATGAATCCATGTATTCTTTTCTTCATAGGACAGTACTCTGGACATTTCTATCCTCCTGTATAAACCACTCTACAAACCTTGCCGGCTCTGCAATACCCAGACGGACTGCCAGCTCTGACAACGAAGTTGTCTTTAAATACGCCTTCTCAGCCAGCACTTTATCCGCAAGGATATTGGCGGGCTTGTCATCTGCCAAAAGCTGTCCATCCGACAGCACCAGCGCGCGGTCCGTATATTCCAGCATCAGATACATATCATGGGTAATCATCAATATCGTGATACCGTATTTTTCATTTAATTCCTTTAGAAACTCCATAATCTCCGTATAGTGTCTGTAGTCCTGGCCCGCCGTAGGCTCATCCAGAATCAGCACTTCAGGATCCAGCGCCAAAATAGAGGCAATGGTAACGCGCTTTTTCTGCCCAAAGCTGAGAGCGGAGATTGGCCAGTTGCGGAAGGGATAAAGGCCACAGATTTTTAAGGTCGCATATACCTTTTCCTTTATCTGCTCCTCCGGAAGCCCTCTTACCTTAAGTCCCAAAGCTACTTCATCAAAAATCATGGGCTTGCTGATCATCTGATTCGGACTCTGCATCACAAGGCCGATTTTCTCGCCGCGCTCCTTAATGGACCAGTCGGCAATATCTCTGCCGTCAAAGAGGATGTTTCCCTTATCCGGTATCAGAAAACCACAGATGAGATTGGACAGTGTGGACTTTCCTGCACCGTTTTTTCCTACAATAGCGACCATCTCACCCTTATGCACGGTAAAATCAATCTGCTTTAAGATGGGTTCTTCCGGTCGATAAGAAAAGTCCAGATTGTGGACCTCCAGCATGGGCTTCTGCTTTTCTTTCTCAGGTACCGGTGTCACGGATTCATACCATTGCAGAACACGTTCCTTGTAAGGCTCCAAATCCATCTCCCCAATATGGGCAGGCTTCGACTGTGGCAGAATCTCACAGCCGGCATGCTTGAGAGCAGTAATATAAAAAGGCTCCCTGAGGCCCTGCTCCTTTAAAATGGTCTGTGTCAGAAGCTCATCCGGTGCGGCATCCGCCACTATCTGTCCGTCTCCGATTACAATGATCCTGTCCACATCCCGGTACAGAGCATCTTCCAAGCGATGCTCAATAATCAGAATGGTAGCCTTCTGCTGTTTCCAGATATCATCAATCAGGCTGATTGCTTTCTTTCCGGTAGCCGGGTCCAGATTGGCCAGGGGCTCATCAAACAGAAGGACATCCACCTCATTAATCATGACTCCTGCCATGGAAACACGCTGCTTCTGTCCGCCGGAAAGAGCCGCCGGCGCATGGGATAACAGCTTCTTTACTTCTACCATATCCGCCACGGCATCCACGCGGGCTTTCATCTCCGGCTGCGGTATCCTGTCATTTTCCAGAGCAAACGCGATGTCCTCTGCCACGGTAAGGCCGATGAACTGCCCGTCCGTATCCTGCAGCACAGTGCCCACAATCTGGGACAGACCAAAGATACCCAGTTTTCCCGGTTCCTGCCCCTTAATGCGGTAGCTGCCGGTAATTTCTCCATTATACGCAAAAGGCACCAGCCCATTGATACAATGAGCCAGTGTCGATTTGCCGGAACCGGAAGCCCCTACGATGAGCACTTTTTCTCCGGGATAGATCTTCAGATTGATATCCTTGAGTGTCGGCTCCGTCTGGGCACGATATTTAAATGAAAAATTTTCAAACTCAATAATGGGTTCCACTTGTTAGTCTTCTTTCTTTAAGCTGGAAGATTTCGCACCGATTGCGGAATAGCCAACAGCTAACAGGGTGCCTAAAATACCGATGATGATAGCATTTCCAAGGAATGCCCAGAAGCCCTGTGCAAATACCTTGTTCGCAGGCTCTGCATAAATCAGGATATCCAGAACGGGTGCTACCACGATCCATGCAAGCGCATTGGCAACTACCTGTACCACATTGAACAATGCGATGGCCTTTCCGTTAAAGCCGCCTTCCTTAATCGCATATTTACTTACAAACAATCCTACCAGGATACCGAATACTGCATCCGGGAATACCCAGCTCCACCACACGCTGCCATAGAACAGCGCATCACCAAGCGCATGTCCGATCAGACCGACTGCACCACCAACAACGGGGCCGAAAACTGCTGCCAGAAATGCCAGTAATGCTGCTCTGGGCTGCAGAGCTGTGTTAGGGATAAATCCCAAAGGAATCTGTACCTCTGTCAGAGCAACGAACAGAGCGGTTCCGATACCGATTGCAACTACTTCTTTAATACCAAATTTCAACTTCATAACAGGCTCCTCCCTCTTTGGTAATTCATATTTTATCGCTTTTTTAATATACTTCCACAGAAGAAATCTGTCAATATTTTTCAGGCTTTT
>JBJFCM010000204.1:3361-6954 GCA_051888955.1 Lachnospiraceae bacterium
GGGGTGTAAAAATGGATATTATTATAACGAATAATTCGGAAAGTCCGATTTATGAGCAGATAGAAGAACAGATAAAAGCCATGATCTTAAACGGGGCCTTAAAGGAAGGGGACGCCCTTCCTTCCATGCGGCTTCTGGCCAAGGAGCTGCGGATCAGCATCATCACCACAAAGCGGGCTTATGAGGAACTGGAAAGGGAAGGCTATATCGAATCCTTTACCGGAAAGGGCAGCTTTGTAAAGGGCATCAACCGGGAGATGGTAAAAGAAACTGTCACCTATGAGATTGAAGGGCTTTTTGATGAAATCTTAGACAAAGCAGAAATCGCAAAGATAACCTATGAAGAACTGTCACAGATTTTAAAAGTACTATACGAGGAAAGGGAGAAATAGCACTATGGATTATGTATTGGAATTATGCAATGTCACAAAAAACTACGAGGATTTCAAGCTGGATAATGTAAGCTTCTCCGTGCCCCAGGGCTGTATCTGCGGCTTTATCGGCCAGAACGGAGCAGGTAAGACTACGACCATCCAACTGATACTCGACATTATCAAGAAGGATGCCGGAAGCATTCAGGTCTTTGGCAGAGACATAACAAAAAATGGCCCGGAAATAAAAGAAAAAATCGGTGTGGTTTTTGATGAGATGGGCTTCCACGAATTCCTTACCCCAAATGAAATCAACAATATCATGAAGAATATTTATGCAGACTGGCAGGAAGATGTTTTCTTTCATTACCTGAAGCGCTTTTCACTTCCAAGGAAAAAGCGTTGTGGCGCCTTTTCCCGTGGTATGCGCATGAAGCTGCAGATTGCGGTGGCCCTGTCCCACAAAGCTGAACTTCTGATTATGGACGAGCCTACCAGCGGCTTAGACCCCATCGTGCGAAACGAGATATTGCAGATTTTCCAGGAGTTCGTGCTGGAAGAGAACCATACCATTCTACTGTCCTCCCATATCACCGGAGACCTGGAACGGATTGCCGATATGGTAACCTTTATCGACCATGGAAAGATTATTCTGTCCGGTGATAAAGATGAAATTCTGGAAAACCATGGCCTGTTAAAATGCAAAAAAGAGGAGCTGGAGACCATCGATAAGGAGGATATGGTTTCCTCCAGACAGTCCGCCTTCTGTACGGAGGTGCTGGTTCCTGACAGGAAAAAGTGTGCGCAAAAATATCCTAATATAACGATGGAACAGCCCACCCTGGAAGAAATCATGATTTTCTATGCAAACAAATTTCAGGGAGGATGTGACTTATGACAGGATTAATCTGTAAGGATCTGTACTGCCTGAAGAAAAATCTGAAGACCTTTTTTCTGGTAACGACAGGCGTCATTGTGATATCGATATTGTTCATCTTAAGCACGAAATACGGCAACATTGCAGCGGGCATCGAGGAAATGAAGGCGGAGGACAACCTGGGAGAAGAAGTCTTTTATTCCTTTTTCCAAGGAGCAATCTGGCTTGTCCTCTTTATTCCGGTATCCTTTTTGACCATGATCGTGGAATGTTTTAAGGAAGACAGAAAGGCCGGCTTTGCAAAGCAGATGTTCAGTATGCCCTTAAGCAACAGCAAAATCGTAGGAAGCAGATATGCCTCCTGCCTACTGTTTGCAGCTGTCAGCCTGGCTGCTTCTCTCCTGGCGGGTTTCTTTGTGTCCCTGGCTTCGGATGTGTTTTCCCTTCAAAAGCTGTTCGGATACGTAATCTGCTTCAGCGCGGCACTGCTTATCTATATGAGCATCGTCATGTTCCTGCTTTATGTGTGCGGTGTGGAAAAAGCGGACTTCATACAGTGCGCTCCCTTTGTAGTTCTGCTGATATTGATTATTATCCTATTCAATATAAAAATATCCTCACTGTCAGAAACTGAGATGGATAGTTTTCTCATAGATATGATGAAATCCATATCCGATTTCATGCTCAAAAAAAGCGGCCTGCTTTTCCTGATTGCATTAGGCTGTATGGGCCTGTCCTTTTTGGGTTCCTGTAAGATTTTAGCAAAAAGAAAGGGGAACATCTGATGGCTGGATTGTTATATAAAGATTTCATTGCGGTAAAGGGAAAAATGTATGTAGCCGTGATTCTGGCTTGGACTCTTTTTACTCTAGTGCTGAGAGTGGCAGTTCCTATTGAAATGATAGATTATATGCTGATGGCACTGCTGCCGCTTTTCATCGGCTTATTATATGTGTTCCTTGTCGGCAAACTGGAAACCAGTGTGGTTTCCGTGGATGAGGGGAGAAAGCAAAAGGCCTATTTTTTGAGCCTTCCCGTATCTAAAGCCAAATATGTGGCTTCCAAATATATTTTTCTGTTGCTGGCTTTCTTCGTTGTCATATCGGTATCCATATTTAACAGCTTTATCTGTCTGATAAACTGTCAGAATGAAATGGCTTCACAAGTCGTGGAAGGGGTGCAGTCACTGATACCGATCTGCAGTTGCATCCTGTTAATCATACCGGCCATAGAGCTTCCTTTCTTTATCGGCTTCGGCGCCAAAAAAGGAATGCAGATAAAACAAACCCTGCTTATCATTGCCTTTTTTCTGGCTATCATTTATCTGCTGTTCGGTGATTTGACGATTTTTGACAGAATAAACCTTGTCAGCATTATGACCTATCTGAACGAACACGTGGAGGTACTTCTGACCTTACAAGTGCTAACCCCTTACGTGTCACTGGCTCTGTACTATATATCTTACAGGCTTTCCTGTTTGCTTTTTACAAGAAAGGAGTGGGAAAATGACTAAGAAAAGAATTGGCCTTTATCTGCTTTTCAGCTTCGGCCTCACATGGGGCGTTATGATACCATATTTTCTCCTTGGAGGGAAGTACGAGAGTCCGACTATCAGTTTCATTCTGGCTTTCAGCATGCTCTGCCCTACGATTGCGGTAGTCATTACCAGAAAGATAACCGGCGAAGGATTCCGGATGACCGGAAAAGCTTCCCTTATGCTGGGAATCGATTTAAAAAATAAGAAGTGGATCTGGTTTCTTTTGGCTCTGATTGGGCCAATTCTATATTGGGATTTGGGTGAGCTGTTATTTTACGCAATTTTCCCTCAGGCATTTGATCCCTCTGTTTTGGATACGCTGGGAATACCGCGAAATTACCTGTTTTTGATTCCTCTTTCAGGTATTTCCTCTTCCTTCCTGATTTCCTTCGGCGCATTGGGAGAAGAAATCGGCTGGAGAAGCTATCTGTATCCCAAACTGGAAGAACTGTACGGAACGAAAAAGGCAATCCTCTTTGGCGGTATCATATGGGGTGTCTGGCATTATCCGGGTATCTGCGCCGGACACAGCTTCGGACACGGTTATTTTGGGGAGCCATGGACCGGATTTCTGGTCTTTACGATTTATACCATTGCCATGGGAACCATTTTGTTCTATCTTACCAAAAAGACCGGCTCCGTGTGGGCAGCAGCCTTTTTGCATGCCGCCAACAATACCTTTTCCGGTTCTACCGTTTTGGGACTGACTTACTCAGACGAAAAATTAACCGGCATTGCACTCCAGAGCCCTTTAAGATTATTCATTATATCCATACCGGTTCTTCTGGTTGCTGCACTTATCTGCTTT
>JBJFCM010000205.1:0-6948 GCA_051888955.1 Lachnospiraceae bacterium
GGGTTTGCCCGAGGTATTGGCACTGGGTGCGGCTACAAAGCCCCCGGCTTCTCTAATCAATGCCTGCGCTGTCTTGTGGGACGGGAAGCGGATGGCTACCGTGCCAAGGCCGCCTGTAGTCTCATAAGGAACAGCTTCCGATTTGGGGAGAATCATGGTGAGCGGTCCGGGCCAGAAAGCGTCTGCCAGCTTTTTCGCATTGGCAAGCATTCCTGCATGCTTTGGCGCATCGGAAACTATCCTGTAGATATCCTCCCATCTGCTGATATGGACAATAAGCGGGTTGTCAGATGGCCTGCCCTTTGCCGCATATATTTTTCTGGAAGAAGCCGGATTCAGGGCATCCCCGCCCAATCCGTACACTGTCTCTGTCGGGAATGCTACCAGGCCGCCGCTTTTTAAAATTTCCCCGGCCTCCTTCAGGCATTCCTTGTCATCCTCCTCCATACATATCATCACTTTGGTGTTCATGACTTACGACCTTTCCGTAACACTATTTGCAGAGTTCGGCAACCACTTCACCGATCACCTTGCCATCTGCCTTCCCCTTCAGGTCACCCATTACCGCCTTCATGATCTGTCCTTTGTTCTTTGTTGCAAGCACCTCGGCAAAATGCTCTTCCAGATAAGTCTTCACTTCCTCTTCTGACATCATCTTAGGCGCATACTCCGCAATGACATCATAACGAGTCTGATATTCTGCCTTTAAGTCCGTTCTGTCTTCAGGGCAGGTATCCAGCTGCTCCTTTACGGATTTTAGTTCCTTTAAAATAGCCTTGTCCACCAGGTCGGAAGGAATATCATCCCTGCACCCTGCATCGATACCGGCCTTTTTTACTGCAGAAACCAGAGAAGAAATCGCATCCTTTCTTTCCTTGTCCCTTGCCTTCATTGCCGCAACCATATCTGCTCTCAATTTTTCTAATTCCATTTTTATGTCCTCCTGATTCATTTCCAGTTTCTTCTATTTTCTTTATTTGCACAATACTGCTATTTAGTATAGCATATTTTATTCGCAAAATCTATCACGTACTGCGCTTTCGTAAAAAAACCGTAAAAATTGCTGTTGAATTTATTGTCTGATAGAAATAAACTGTATATAACAACATTTGATACAAACGAAAAATAATGAAAAGGAAGAATCCGTATGAACCCAAACGCAAATTTAAAGACATACACCTTAAGAGAGGTCCCTCACTATAAGGTGCACGGCAGAACCGATCTGACCCAGTTTCCTCTGCCTTTATTCTGGAACGGCAGTGCCATTGAAGTGAATGTAACCGGCACAGAGCTCTGGATTGACATTGATGTGGATTTTGACAACTACGAGCCCTGGGTGGGAAGTGCCATTGACGGTGCTGTCATGAGCAGGCAGATGCTTATGCCCGGCAGCTATTCCCTCTGTCTTTTCAGGGGCATGACACCCGAGGTGTCGAAAAATGTTAGATTTTTCAGAGAACTGCAGGCCATGTCGGAGGACAATGCCTGCCACGTGCTCATCCGCGGTTTCCAATCGGACGGTGAATTTTTGCCGGTACCTGACAAACGGCTCAAGCTGGAATTTATCGGCGACAGCATTACCTCCGGCGAAGGCACCTACGGAGCCGTAGGCGACCAGCCCTGGATTTCCATGTTCATGAGCTCCAGCAAAAACTATGCCACCATGACCGCCCATGCGCTGGATGCGGAATACCGACTGATTTCCCAGGGTGGCTGGGGTGTACTCTGTGGATGGGACAACGACCCCCGTCATAATATTCCTTCCTGTTATGAAAAAATCTGCGGCCTTGCAAGCGGTGAGATGAATGAAAAACTAGGGGCAGGAAAACCGAATCCCTTTGCTGAATGGCAGCCGGACGCTATTATCGTGAATCTGGGCACCAACGACTGCAGCGCCTTCAGTCAGCCCGCCTTTACCGTTCCGGAAACCGGTGAGGTTTTTAAACAACAGACAAATGAAGACGGTTCTTTCTGTGCAGAGAGCGTGGCTCGTTTTGAAAAAGCAGTCATTCACTTTCTTCACATGCTCCGCCGCAACAACCCCTCCTCCTATATCGTGTGGGTATACGGCATGCTGGGCTATGATCTGACGCTACCAATTACGGAGGCTGTCAATACCTTCCGTAGGGAAACAGGCGATACAAAGACTTTCTTCTTACAGCTTCCCAACACCACTGATGAAACGGTTGGTGCACGCTTCCATCCGGGTGTAAAATCCCACGAGCGGTCTGCAGCGGTGTTAAGCGAGTACCTGTTACAATTGCTAAATGCATAAAATTCTGTCAGTCAAAAGAAGGCGTTCCTGACAAACGCACAACAATGAGGCGGGCTCTTCAGTCCGCCTCATTTAAGTACTGTATAATACCAAGATGTATCTCCCACGCCAGTTTTTCCTGATATTCCTTTGTAATCAGTTTATCCGCCTCCTGCCTGTTCGACAAAAATCCACATTCGACAATGACAATAGGCGACTGCGTCTTTTTTAAAAGATAATAGCTGTTGTTTGCCTTAATCTGACGGGTATTTTCCGTATCGACCCCTGCAACCAGCCTGTTCTGTATCTTTTCCGCCAGCTTCATTCCTTCCCCGCTGCCGGTATAATAGAACACCTGCGCCCCATGCACATATTCCTCTTGGTAGCTGTTCTGATGGATGCTTACCGTCACAACCGGATTGGCTTCTTCAATGATACTGATACGCTGCTTCATATCCTGTACCTTTTTATTGGAAGCCCCGGCCTCATACAAGCCCTCGTCATTTTCTCTGGTCATTACTACCCGAACATCATCCGCCTCCAGATACTTTTTTACAAGGAGGGTAATTTCCAGATTCAATTCTTTCTCCAAAGCGCCGTTAATTCCCACTTTTCCGGGATCGTCTCCTCCGTGCCCTGCATCCAGTACCACACAGGGACCATTCTCTTTAAGAAGAGTGCCGGCAGTAAAGCGTGCCATGCCATCAAAAGCTATGGATAAAATCGTAATCGAAACGATTGCGGCTGCCATCCCAATGACAATATATTGTTTCCGTTTCATGCGGCGTCCAGTCAAACTCCATACTTATCAGAATATATGAAACGGAAACCGGTATTATGCCTACTGTGCCATATAAGCACCGATCAAATCCCACACTTCTGCCGGTTCATAGCCAAGCCTCCAGGCAGCCACACCTCCCAGATGATAATTCTGCATCACATTCAGCTTCACACCAATAGACTGGGTATCCTCTATCCACATTTGATAATAGGTATCGCCTACAGTAGCTTCTGCATAATTCTGGCTGGTCGTTTCGTCCCACACCTTCTCCATACCATAGGTGTTCAGTACAGAATCCACGCTCGTCATAGGATATGCTTCACTGGATACCTCTGTACCGACGGTCTTCCAAAGTCTGGTATAAAAAGGAAGCGCGTTGATGATTTTCCCGGAGGGTACAACTTCGCTGGCTTTCTCAATTCCCCGCCGTACATAATCTATGGATGCTACCGAGCCTGCCTCACTGCTACCCGCCCAATGCTCATCATAGCCCATAATAATCACATAATCTGCCACTACACCCTGTTCTTCCAGGTCATAGTAGGCGTTAAAATCATAGGGCACATAATTGTCAACAGAAAGTACCAGCCCTTCCGCCCGGCACCTGATGGAAAGCTCCCTTAAGAACTGTACAAAATGCTCTCCCGCATCCGCTCCGATATTTTCGAAGTCGATATTGATGCCATCCATGCCGCATCCAAGTGCCGCTTCCATAATTCTGTCAATCAGATATGTCCTTGTTGTAGTGGCGGACAGAACCGTGTAAATATCCATTTCCGCACCGGTATTGGCTTTATAATTGAAATCATCTACAACACCCCATACCTCAAGTCCCTGATTGTGCGCTTTTTCCACATAGGAAGCCGATGCAAAACTCTGCAGATTCCCTTCATTATCCATTACACTGAACCAGGTAGGCGCAATAACCGTCAGTCCCTTTGTATTGGCAAGGACACTGGATAAGGTATCATTGCCGCCCGCAGAAGCAACAGCATGCCAGCCCAGGCTGATTTTTTCCTCCTTTGTGAGAGAGGTATACTCCGGTTCCACATAATCCGTAACCGGATCCTGGCTCTCTGTTCTCTCATTTTCCAGGAATTTATTTTCCACATAACCGATAAAGGCATCCTCGGTCTTTATTTTGCACCATGTTTCCATCTTTTCCAGAATGATTACTTTTTCAGATGCGGATAACTCCCTGAGTATCGGGCTCTTGACTCCACCCAGCACTCTGACAGCCGTATCCCTCGCAATATCTGCCACCTGCAGTTCGTTACTCCATTCTGTATATACCTGCATGTGGTGAGGCTCTCCGTATACTTCATAGGAAAAATTGGTATACTGCTTCACAAAATCTGCCGCTATATAATAGGTGGTATCCTCTCCGCTTGTCCGCATAAAGCTCAGTACATACCCGGCATCCTGTGCCACTCCGTTCACCTGATATTCACTGCTGCCCAGGCTTGTACGAATAATGTCCGTGGGCGTGGTATACAGCACCAGCTGTTCCACCGGATCTATATAAAAACGGTCATTGAAATAGCTGTGCACGGTAGCCAGATCAAAATAGCAGATACCGTCCTCCATAACCGCCTTTTCTTCAATCAAAGTATCCTGCAGGATAATGGGCACTTCATCCTCCCTTATCATATGGAAATATTCATATAAATCCGCTTCCTCATGGGAATAAGAATATTTTTCTATGATCTGCGACCCGAAGGCAACACCTCCGATAATAATAATCAACACAATCGCAATCAATACAGGTATAGCTTTTTTCATAACGCATATCCTCCAATCATGTTATTCATTATAACAAACTATCCCTGCCACGTCATTACCAATTTTGACAAATTCTTTTAAGTTTCTCTTAAAACGGGAGCCGGATAAAAGCAAAGCGGCAGAGAGGCATTCCCTGATTGGTCACGCTCTATCCGGCAACCCGATTAAGCCGGTAACGTTGGTGCGGAGGCACTGACACCTTTACTTCCAGTCCGTTACCCTGTCATAACGCAGCTCTTTTAAGACACCGTTATCGTCCAGCACATAGTCTGCCATGTAAGTAAAGTCTTCACAGACGCACTTACCGACAATGACTTCCGGTGTTGTCGGCTTTCCTTCCAGAAAAAGACCGACTCCTGACCGCTGCACCTGTTCCAGTTTTTCCTTCAGATGCTGCTTATTCTGTTCCTGCACGTTCTTCCCCCCTTATCCGAAAAAGCCATGCCCTGCCATAAAAAGGCTTTGTCCGTGATATATAAAGTATTACTGGCCTTTTCTAGTATTTAAGAACCTTGAAATTTAAGATACCTCCGGCTGTACAAATTATTACAATACCTGTCATGTGAATTAAAACGAGCAAAAAAATTTGGAAATAATTAAATCAGAAACAGACACATAAGCCTGTAAGACATCCGCATAATATTAATGTATCAAACAAATGCGGACAAGAATAATTCTACATTTCTAAATTAAAATGCCTAAAACTACTTTCTAACTAAGACGGGAAATCTGCTCCGAATGATAAAGCGTAGATAAAACGATAGATAAGATAATCCTGAACATTAGAAAGAAATAAATAAAAAAGTACAACCTGCCCCCTTCCTGTACCGACTGCCGGAGGCATCTTAGGGTTTTATTATACGCAATACTGTTTTATTTGGCAAGCCAAAAATATTATTTTATAAAAATTTATTAAAAAATGTTAAACTGCACCGGTTCTCTTGACTAAAACGCGTGAAAAGTATAAGATACTTTTAATCAGATATCACAGGAGTTTCAGTCACCAACCAACTAAAGTGCAGTATCTTAATAGTAAGGATGTGATAGCATGAAAATTGAAAAAGTGAATGAAAATCAAATTCGCTGTACGCTGACCCGTGAGGATTTGGCTGACCGCGAATTAAAAATCAGCGAGCTTGCATATGGCACGGAAAAAGCCAAGAACCTGTTCCGAGACATGATGCAGCAGGCATCTTTTGAATGTGGTTTTGAAGCGGAGGATATTCCGCTGATGATAGAGGCGATTCCGCTTAATTCCGAATGCATCGTTTTGATTATTACAAAGGTTGAGGATCCGGAAGAGTTAGATACCAGATTTTCCAAATTTGCCCCCTCCGTCCATGACGATGAGGATGAGGCAGATGAAACAGTTGACGAAATTACCGAGGGCGCAGACGACGTCCTGGATTTATTTAAAAAACTGCACGAAAGCCGTAAGGCAGCTGCCGGTGAATTCCCCGTTTCTGAAAAGGCGAAGAATTCCGTTAAAGCAGGCGATACCAATACCGAAAACACCGATTTAACACGGATTTTCCTGTTCGATTCCCTGCACAGTCTGATAAGGCTGTCCGGTATGCTCGCCGGAAATTACCATGGTGAGAACTCCCTGTACAAAGATGAATCTGAAGGACTGTATCTGCTGGTGGTTTCAAAGGGTGACCATACCCCCAAGGAATTTAACCGTATCTGCAATGTACTGTCCGAATACGGAAGCGTAAGAAAGAGCCTTCCTGCCAGCCGTTCCTACTTGGAAGAGCACTTTTCCGCTATTATTGCGGAACATGCGCTTCAGTCACTGGCACAAATGTAATAAGATATATCAAAAAGGCGTCGCGGATTTCCCGCGGCGCCTCTTTTATGTCCGTGCATACTTTTTTATAAAGCTGCAATCTTCTCCATTAAAGCATCGATATCCATACCATGAACCATGGCTGCTTCCTCAAGAGACTCGCCCTGTGCGGACGGACAACCTAAGCAGTGCATGCCTGCTTCCATTAAAACAGGAGCTACTTCAGGAGCCTGTCTTAAGATTTCACCAATTGTCATGTCTTTGGTTATATTTTTCATGTCTCTACCTCCTTCTTGTACTGTCCAGTATAATACTTTCCGGCAATATTGGCAAGTCATTCCT
>JBJFCM010000206.1:0-6938 GCA_051888955.1 Lachnospiraceae bacterium
AGACGAAGATGAATATATTGCGCTTTACAGGGATACGCAGCCGGGACAGAATGTATACTGGCACGGCTTTTGACAGCCGCCGGTATTGTCCTTTCGGGCGGCCTTTGACGACATAGAATTTAACAGAGAAAGGCAGCTTGCCAGAAAGCTGGTCAAGGGGCGTTTCCAGGGCGGCAATCTGGGCTGGATCATGGAGGAGGATATGGAACTGTTTGCCTGCATGTGCAGAAAGCCTTTGGACAATCCTACCTTCGCGCAGTCAGAGCTGCTTACCATTATCGAAAGGGAGGGCCCGCTTACCATTCAATTGATGAAAGAAATGACAGGCTGGCGGGTAAAAGATATTACTCCCATATTACATAGATTGCAGGAAGCTTTTCTTATTTATGAGGATCAGAATGACGGTGAATGGGACAGAGGGTGGTATCGTTTTGAAGAAATGTTTCCCAATGTGAATTTGGAGAAATATACAAGGGTGGAGGCGCTTAAGATTATACTGCAAAGGTTTGCGTATCGCATGGTGTGGTTTGATCTTCCCATGGCAAAATCCTTTTATAAACTGCCGGTGAAGGATATCAAAGCGGCAGTGACAGAGCTTGTGAATGAGAGGATACTTGTCACGTGGGAAGGAGGCTATCTGCTGAAGACAGATACAGAACTGCTTGAAAAGGAAGGCTTGCCGGCTGGGTGTAAAGGTGCGGACACGCAGGCAGCCTGTGCAGTATATACACCTCCAAAACAGGTGCGCATTCTCCACAGAAACGACATTCTGGTCAAGACCGAAGAGCATATCATCAAGGAAAAATACAAGAGCGGATACGAACTGTTACAGCTTATTCTGATTGATGGGGAAATCCATGGCGCCGTGCAGGGGAAATTCAAGTACGGACCTTATATTATTGAAGATATCGTGGTGGATAAGGGGTATGAAGAACGCAAGGAAGAAATTATAGAAAAAGTACAGCTGGAAAATCCTGGCAGCAATATTCTGCGCTTTATGGGTGCTTGAGGTTGTCTTTTCGGCGAATTCATGTTAAATTTGTAGTGAAAGAAATGTACTGTGCAGCACTGCAAGCGCAGCTTGCCTATGCAGGGAGAGAAAGTTATGAAGCTACCGGAAGAATTCGACGACCAGCCAAAGATGAGCATTACCGTTGTGCAGATGATTATCGGTGTGACTTTATTTATCGCAGCGATTTTGGTATTGATACTCATTTTGAACAGTAATAATATAAAGCAGAATAAGACAAATCAGGCGAATGCCGGACAGAACGGGGAGCTTGCAGCGGCAAACGGACAAGCCTCCGGGCAGGGGGAACATGCGGAAGTACAACCGGGCACCCTGACCCCGGATGATTTTGATTTTTGGGACTTGTACCCGGAGGAGACAGCCACCCCGCTGCCGGAGGAAAACGGTGCGAAAGAAGAAGTGGTGCAGGAGGACCCGGCTACGGATGGCAGACACACGCTAGTCGTCAGTGCTGACGGCAAGGAGGAGTGGGTGCTCATCAGTCCATATCTGCCAAAATCAGAATATGACTATACCAAGCTGGTCTGTCAGTCCAATCTGATGAAGTATTATGAGGATGGCAGACAGGTGTCCTATGTGGGAGCGGATATCTCCAAATATCAGGATTATGTGGATTTTGTGAAGCTCAAAAAGGCCGGTGTGGACTTTGTGATGCTGCGTGTAGGCGCCAGAGGGTATGGTACAGGACAGCTTATGTTGGATGATTATTTTCAGGAAAACATAAAGCGTGCTACGGATGCGGGATTGGAAATCGGACTCTATTTCTTTTCACAGGCTATTACCACGGATGAAGCAGTGGAAGAGGCCAATCTGGTGCTTGAGAATATCGGGGAGTATGAGATAACCTATCCAATTGCTTTTGATATGGAACTGATTCCCAACGATACCTCCCGGATTGACAATCTGACCAGGGAAGAAAAAACAACGATTGCTAAGAAGTTTTTAGATACGATTGAAGCTGCCGGTTACAAGCCCATGCTGTACGGCAATAAGGAGTGGCTGATTAAAAAGGTCGATCTTTCCAAACTGACAGCCTATGATGTGTGGCTGTCCCAGCCGGGAGATATCCCGGATTATCCCTATAAGTTCACCATGTGGCAATACTCTAATACCACCGTAATCGACGGTATAGCGGGATATGCGAATTTGAATATCAGCTTTATCGACTATTCTGAAAAATGAAGCTTATATATTTTGTCGGAGACCGGCAGACGTGTATAGATATCAGCATATACGCCTGCCGGAATGTTTTCCAGATAGTTGGGCGTATAGTTTTTTTTGCAGCCGTTTTTCTTTAGGATATCAATTGCCTTGTTGTAGGCAATGGCGGCTTCTTCCATAGTCGCATAGGTGCCGATGATGAAGTTACCCTTTACGTGGATGCGGGCACGGTAAAGGGGCCCGGTCTTGCCGGGCAGGATGAGCACACCGTGGTACTGGTTGCGGATGATGAGATTTTCACGCCGAAAGTCCGTAGCATCTCCGTTGCGGAAAATATAATCCCTGCCTGCAACTGCGTAATTTTTGATGCCGTATCGGTTTAAAATATTGACCTGCATACCAAAATCAGCCACGAAATAATGACCACCGCGTTTCATGATCTTATGGGAAGCATAGTAAAATAAATCATCGATATCAAATTTTAAAATGTGGTCCCGGGAATAGTAGTAATAAAAAAAGTGAGGACGGACATAAATCGGAGTAGAAAAATAGACGCCGTTGTCCCTGAAATTCAGCAGTATCACCCATTTTTCAAAAGGGAGGATGTTATCTTCCCTGTAATCCTGAAGAGAAAGACACTTTTTCCCCCGAAGAAGCGTGCCGGCTTCCAGATAGGCATTGTGGGCCTTTTCCCGAGAGGGAAAGCTGCCAAGGCTGATATGCTTCGTGCGGTATGTAATTGATGAGCGGTAGCTTAGGCTGCCGTCTTTTTTTGTGGTAATAAAAACACCGTCCATCTGATCCATTACAATTCACTCCTGTGAAGATTATGGTAAAAATTATAGCAGATTTCAGAAAAAAGTACAAATTAAGAAATATTTTTGGGACTGACTGTATAAAATATAATGTACGGAAAGGATGGACGAAGAAATGTATAAAAAGTATATGGCGGCATTGGTGCTTATCAATATGATTGCAGCCACAGCAATTTTTAATATTACCGGACTGAAGGTAAATCATATTATGGCAACTCCTGCCTTCAAACTGGAGTTGAAAGAAGCGTTGATGCCTGAAGAGCAGACAAGCTATTGCTATCTGGCTGGGGCTGTTTCTTCCGGACAGAGGATTATCGATTACGAAGTTATACAGAAGGAATGGAAATATAATTTGTCGGAAGAAGACTACAAGGTACTGCTCAGAATTGTAGAGGCAGAGGCAGGTGGGGAAGATATCACAGGAAAAATGTTGGTGGCAGGTGTGGTGTTGAACAGAGTAAAGGACGATGCCTTTCCTGATACGGTAAAAGAGGTGGTCTTTCAGAAGGATAACGGGACGGTACAGTTTTCTCCTGTGTACAGCGGAAGATATGATAAAGTGACTATCAGTGAGGAAACGGTTGAGGCGGTGGAAAGAGTGCTTAACGGAGAAGATGTTTCGGAAGGTGCTCTGTATTTTGCTGCAAGAAAATATGCGGACTCCGATAAAATGAAATGGTTTGATGACAATCTGACCTTTCTGTTTTCTTATGGCGGCCATGAATTCTTCTATTGAGTTTCGGGAAGAGGTGTGGTAAGATTGTAAGCGAAAATATTACGGTGCGTGGATTTGGCACAGATAGGAGTCACGATGGAAGAAGTATTATATAAAAGTACAAGAAGCGATAAGGCGCCGGTCAAAGCGTCAGAAGCAATTTTAAAGGGACTTTCCGAAGACGGAGGTCTGTTTGTGCCGGATCATATTCCTGCCTTGGATAAGAGCCTGTCAGAGCTTGCCGGGATGAGCTATAAGGAAGTGGCTTATGAGGTTATGAAGCTGTTTCTGACGGATTTTACCGAGGAGGAGTTAAAGAACTGCATCAATAATGCCTATGATGAAAAATTTGATACGGAGGTAATTGCTCCTCTGGTGGAAGCAAAAGGTGCTTATTATCTGGAGCTTTTCCATGGTACAACCATTGCCTTTAAGGATATGGCGCTGTCTATTCTGCCGCATCTTTTGATTACCTCTGCAAAAAAGAATCAGGTAAAGAATGAAATCGTCATCCTGACCGCTACCAGCGGAGATACCGGTAAAGCAGCATTGGCAGGCTTTGCAGGCGTAAAGGGAACCAGGATTATCGTATTTTATCCCAAGCACGGTGTCAGCCCCATCCAGGAGAAGCAGATGGTGACACAAAAAGGGGATAATACATATGTAGTTGGTATTACCGGCAATTTTGATGATGCCCAGACCGGCGTGAAGAAGCTGTTCAACGACAAGGAGTTAGAGGCAGAAATGTCCGCAGCAGGGTTCCAGTTTTCCTCTGCCAATTCCATCAATATTGGCCGTCTGGTACCGCAGATTGTATATTATGTATATGCTTATGCACATCTTCTTTCCGAAGGACAGATTTCGGAGGGAGAGAAGATAAATGTGGTAGTGCCTACCGGCAATTTCGGTAATATTCTGGCTGCTTTTTATGCAAAGAATATGGGCCTTCCTATTGCAAAGCTGATTTGTGCCTCCAATGACAATAAGGTTTTGTATGATTTCTTTGCGACAGGTACTTATGACAGGAACAGGGAGTTCGTGCTGACCACATCTCCATCCATGGATATTCTCATTTCCAGTAATTTAGAGCGCCTGATTTACCGTATCGCAGGTAATGATGCAGCCAAGAATGCAGAGCTGATGGCAGCCCTTGCCGGAACCGGTAAATATGAGATAACGGACGAGATGAAGGCGCAGCTTTCCGATTTCTACGGCAATTATGCAAGTGAGGAGGAGACCGCAGCCACCATCAAGGAATTATATGAGAACTGTGGTTATGTAATCGATACCCATACCGCAGTGGCAGCTACCGTATATGGCAAGTATAAAGCGGATACAAAGGATGAGACGAAGACGGTAATTGCTTCTACGGCAAGCCCCTTCAAATTCACCAGAAGTGTCATGAACGCGATAGACAGCAAGTATGATGCCATGGACGATTTTGCATTGGTGGACGAGCTTTCTAAAATTGCAAATGTGGCTGTACCCAATGCTATTGAGGAAATCAGGACAGCACCTGTGGTACATGACCATGTATGTGACAAAGAAGAGATGAAAGCAGTTGTAAAAGGATTTCTTGGAATTTAATTTTTGAATGAAAGTTTATTGTACAAAAAAGTACAGGCCAAATGGTCTGTACTTTTTGCATACTTAAAATAGTTATCTGTTGTCCATAGGTACATAGTCCTTGTCTTCACCGATAGGCTTATAGGCAGGACGGATGATTTTGCCGTTATTGGCAAGCTCCTCCAGACGGTGAGCGCTCCATCCCACGATACGTGCGATAGCAAAGATAGGTGTGTAGAGCTCCATGGGAAGTCCCAGCATGTGATATACAAAGCCGGAATAGAAGTCCACGTTGATGCTGACACCCTTATACATCTGTCTTTCTTCGGCAATGACCTGCGGGGCAAGCCGTTCTACCAGAGAATACAACGCGAATTCCTTGTGCAGCCCTTTTTCCTCAGAAAGCTTTTCTACGAAGGATTTGAAGGCAACGGCACGGGGGTCCGACTTGGAATAGATAGCATGGCCTACGCCGTAAATCAATCCCGCATGGTCAAAAGCTTCTTTATGAAGCAGTTTCTTCAGATAATCGGCAACCTCTTCTTCATCCTCCCAGTCCCGTACGACCTGCTTCATTTCCTCGAACATCTTGACCACCTTGATATTGGCACCGCCGTGACGGGGACCCTTTAGGGAGCCGATAGCGGCAGCGATGGTAGAATAGGTATCTGTCAAAGAAGAAGTAACTACATGTGTCGTGAAGGAGGAGTTGTTGCCTCCGCCGTGTTCCATGTGGAGAACCAGTGCAATATCCAGTATCTTAGCCTCCAAAGGCGTATAGGAGCTGTCTGGACGCAGAATGTGCAGAATATTTTCTGCGGTGGAAAGCTCCGGAATGGGCTGATGTATGAACAGGCTGTTGCCGTCGTGGTAATGGCTGTAAGCCTGATAACCATAAATGGACAGCATGGGGAACAGGCTGATGAGCTGCAGGCACTGTCTGAGCACATTGGGAATAGAAGTGTCATCGGCTCTGTCATCATAGGAGTAGAGCGTGAGAACACTTCTTGCAAGCGTATTCATCATATCCTTGCTGGGCGCCTTCATAATAATATCTCTGACGAAGCTGGTGGGAAGGGAACGATATCCCCCAAGCAGCGTCTGGAAGTCAGCCAGTTCTTTTTTATCGGGAAGCTTGGAAAACAGCAGAAGATAGGCTACCTCTTCGTAGCCAAAACGGTCTTCCTTTGTAAAGCCGGTTATCAGATCCTGTACGTCATAACCTCTGTAGAACAGACGGCCGTGGGCAGGTACTTCTACGCCATCAACGATTTCCTTGGCACGCACATCGGAGATATGGGTCAGTCCTGCAAGTACGCCTTTACCGTTCAAATCGCGCAGACCACGCTTCACCTCATATTTAGTGAATAATTCGGAATCTATGATGTCGGCTTCTTCAGAAAGCTTTGCCAGCTTTATGATTTCGGGTGTGATTTCTGAATATGTATTATGTTCCATTATAACGCCCCCTTTCAGCAGATAAAACTATCTTATCATGGACAGTAAAAGCGTGGCAAGAAAAAAAACGGATTTAACAAACTTTTCATAAAATATGGATTTTTTTTGTAGGCCGTATTACAATGGATGGGTGTAACGAGATACATATCAGCACAACATAATAAAAAGGTGGAGCAAAAATATGACAGTACAG
>JBJFCM010000207.1:0-1606 GCA_051888955.1 Lachnospiraceae bacterium
CCACATGAGTCTGCAGCCATGCATTGAGAAAGCCATGCTCATCAAACAACATTTTCCAGACCAGCACCACTGTTGCCGAAGGCATGGCCAGGGGCAGCAGATACAGATACTTTACTTTTTCCAGAAAAGAATACCGGTACATGCCCAAAGCCAGCAGCAGACTGCACCCTAAAAGAAACGGTAACGCCACCGCCACAAATCTTACCGTATTCTTCACTGCCAGTAAAAAGGCCCGGTTTTCAAGCAGTAGTCCATAGTTGCAGAATCCTGTGAACTGTCCGGATAAAGCAGTCATAAAGGACCTTCTCACTACATCGGCAAAGGGGAACAGCACCAACAAAAAGACGCCTATAAGGCCCGGCAGCAGGAACAGATATTTTCCGTACCTGCCGCCCCTGTGTCTCTTTTTTTTCCTATTCCGCCAGATATAAGCCCACCTGCTTTTCAATTGCATCTACGGCCTCCTCTACCGACATCTCTCCCAGAAGCATCTTTTGTCCCTTTTCCATGACGGCATCATATACAATCTGGGGGCACCTGCTCCCTCCATGTACCGCCGCTGCCATACCGTTCAGCACGCCAAGCTGCTCTTCTGTGGGCCAATAGACCTCTTCCATATGAGAGTTTCCGTCGCTGTCATAGATAAATACTCCGGAAATCATTTTTCCGTCATATATTTCATCCGCCTCCTGACCTTCGTAATAAGCCTGCTTATTCATGAGCATACTCCCCATACCTGCCTGCTTTTGAAAATCATAGGACAGCGCAGTCTTTATAAAATCCACCGCCAGCTCCGGATTTTTTGTGGCGGCATTGACAGACAGCTTCCCATAGGTCTCACAGGCGCCATAATCCTGCCCCGGCATCAGTACCATCTCCCAGTCTTCTATCTGCGTATCCAATACAGCATAATCTATCGTATTTCCGGCAAAAGTGCCGCTTCCATATGCTTGTTTAAAATAACCTATAAAAGCGGTATTCGTTTGAATCTCTTCTCTGCTATATAATGTGATGGCACCGTTACTATTCGAAGTACTGACAACTGCCTGACCGTAGCGCTCCATATCCTCACTGTCTGTTCCCTGCACCTGGGCATCATAGATTCTCTCGGCCTGGGTCAGAAAATCCGTAACCATCTCCATATCCAGGGCGCCATCCTTAGTCACCCAGCTCTCCTTTGAGGAAAGTGCCAGCAGCGCAAGCAGATTTTCACTATCGGAAAAGCCGAACAGATAGTCCTCCGGCCTCTCTGCACGTAGCTCCTCCATTCTGTCCGCCAGCTGCGCAAGAGTGGTAATCCCCTCCACGTTCTTTGCTTCTCCGGTCAGGATGGGAATCCCGAAACTCATAGGTATGGTATATAGCCCGTCCCCTGCCCGGTAGCTATCCACTATATTGGCAAACAATACGCTTCCACTGCCTATCTCTTTGTAGCATTCTGACAGGTCTAATAACACGCCCTTTTCTACATAAGAGACATAGGAAAGCTTGTCCATCACCAGAATATCCGGTCCCTTTCCTGCCGCCAGTTCTGTCGTCAGATTCCGCAATGCATCATCCGTGGTCATACCATCCGTTCCCGTCATTCCTACCTCATATTTCACAT
>JBJFCM010000208.1:0-1601 GCA_051888955.1 Lachnospiraceae bacterium
TATCTGGATGGCGGCATTGAAAAACGGAACTGGGCTGCAGGCGTTGTCCCAGTACAGCGGGGATTATAATATGCCCTATGTGACAGTCCTGTTGCTGCTTACGTATCTGCCGTTAGAACCCATTGTCGGCATCAAATGTTTCTCCATCCTGTTCGACTTTATCTGCGCGGCAGCAGGTGGAGCGTTGGCAAATGTCTGTACGAAGAACCACTACAGACATCTGACTTTTATTCTGACCTACAGTCTGATTTTTCTGTCTCCTATTGCTATCCTGAACAGTGGCTATTGGGGACAGTGCGATGCGGTTTATGTGGCATTTGTGCTATTGGCAGTACTTTTCATGTTAAAGGAGAAGTTTCCTCTGAGCATGATTTTCTGGGGGTGTGCTTTTGCATTCAAACTCCAGGCTATTTTTGGTTTCCCCATTCTGTTGCTTTATTATTGGAAAAACAGGAAATTTTCTTTTTTACAGTTTCTACTGATACCGGTTACGATGGAGGTCTTATGTCTGCCGGCCATTATCGGAGGCTGTTCCCCTTTTGTTACCTTCAGCGTCTATTTTGCCCAGATGAAGACTTATCCGGAAATGTATTATTATTATCCTAATTTCTGGACCTTCTTTCAGGATACACCGTATTATGTTTTCGGCAGGATGGCAGTTGTGGGAACCTTTACTCTTTTAATGCTGGAATCGGTGTTGATTCTGCATAAAGAAAAGTCCCTGGGCACGGAAAATTTTCTGCCTGATTTTTGTTTGATTGTGATGACGATACTGTGCTTCCTGCCATGTATGCACGACAGATATGGCTATATGCTGGAGATGGCAGCGATTGTATGGACCGTGGTGGAGAAGAGAAAATGGTGGCTGGCTGTGATGACGCAGCTCATCAGTCTCATTGTATATGCACCGGCCATAGTGGGAAGGTATCTGATAGATGCGCGGATATTAGCAGTTTTCTATCTGCTTACCTTTGCGGCGCTTGTCTTTTGCCAGGTGAAGCGGCTTTTTGGAACAGGAGGGGCCATGCATGCTTAAATGGGAACGAAAATTGGTAGAATACATTGACAGATGGCTGCCGGAGTTTGTGTTTGTGATGGTTACCCTGATTGCCGTATTTATGCGCAGGGACGGGCTGTGGCATATGTGTCTTGATTATCAGAATGCTTTTTATCCTGAAGCTCCTGGATACCTGCATACTCCTTTTTATATGCTTTTCATACAGTGGATCTGCTACATTCCTATTACGCCTATCCGGACGCTGAAGATGGTTATCGGTTTGTTTGATTTTGGCGTGGCGCTGGGGAGCATTCTACTGTTGCGGAGCTTGAAGGGACAGGGGATACAAAAATATGCGGTTCTGGCCTGTTATGTACTCTGCCTGATTACGCCACTGTCCATTGAGAACGGAATTACCTGGATTCATGTGGATGCTATCTGTCTTTGTGCGGTTTTAGGAGCAGCGCTGCTTTACCGGAAACGGAAATATCTGTGGGTGGGATTGCTGCTTGGTATGGCGGCGGCACTACAGGCACAGTATCTCATTTTCCTGTTAGCAGCATGTGCGATTGGAATTTGGAAAAATAAAAAAATGCTGCCGTGG
>JBJFCM010000209.1:0-6841 GCA_051888955.1 Lachnospiraceae bacterium
GAGAGCGGTTTCGCCGATTCTATCCTGAACAGGGTTTATATGTCAGCAGGAGAACATGAAGTTGGCATTGCCAAATATTGGGGATGGATTTCACTGGATTGCCTTGAAGTGCTTACTTCAGAACCGATAGACGAAAGCATCTACGAAGTCAACGCTGCACTCAGCAACCCCAATGCCTCTGAAATTACACAGCGCTTATACAGCTACCTTTTGGATATTTATGGAGATAAATTCTTGTCCGGTCAGTATTGCGATACTGGTCAGTATGGAAAAGAGTTTCAGGTGGTAAAGAAGGCTACCGGACAGACACCGGCTGTTTTGGGACTCGACTTTATCGAGTACACGCCCTCCAGAGTAGCGAACGGAAGCGAGAGCCATGCAACGGATCTTGCAATTAATTTCTGGGAGAGCGGCGGCATCGTAACCTTCTGCTGGCACTGGAACGCACCTTCTCCTTATCTGACAAAGGAGTGGTACAACGGTTTCAGGACGGAAGGTACCAACATTGACCTGACCAAGATTATGAACGGACAGGATCAGCAAGGCTATGACTTATTAATGGAAGATATTGATGCCATTGCCGAGCAGCTTCTTGTTTTGAAGGATGCAGGAGTTCCGGTTCTGTGGAGACCGCTTCATGAAGCCAGCGGCGGATGGTTCTGGTGGGGAGCTTCCGGACCGGAGAGCTACAAGCAGTTATACATATTGCTTTATGACAGGTTGACGAATGAATATGGACTGGATAATCTGATTTGGGTGTGGAACGGACAGGATGCGGAATGGTATCCGGGAGATGAATATGTAGATATCATCGGCGAGGATTTATATCCAGGAGAAAAAGTTTATACTTCCCAGGCAGCTTCCTATCTGAATGCGGCAACCAATTATAGTTCGGAGCATAAAATGGTATACATGTCCGAAAACGGATGCCTGTTCGATCCGGATCTGGCAAGACGGGATGGAGCAATGTGGGGTATGTGGTGTACCTGGCAGGGCGAATTCGTGGCAAAGGATACATCTATTTTTTCACTGAGCGAACAGTATACGGAAGAATCCATGTTACAGAAGGTGTATGAGGATGAGGATGTTATTACACTGGAGGATTTACCGGATTTTGCAACTTACGAAATTCGAACGGATTTACAGAGCGGAAATTAATTACCGCCATCTGCGAAAATAAGTAAAGAAAGAGGTATAAGTATGAAACGGAGGGAAACCGGCAAAAAAATCATAGCATTGGTATTGGCTGGTGTTATGGCTCTATCCCTGTTCCCTATGGTGGAACTGGACAGCTACGCTAAGACAGATATGCTGATGGATGAATTTGACGAAATCATCAGTACCTATAATATTGATGATTCCATTCCATCGTATAAGAACTATATGGCGGAATACGGGACTGTAGCTCGTCCTGATACGGTAATAGAGATACCGGCGGGCGAGTATGTACGGTACGAGGAAAGCGATGAGCCTGCCGTGCCGGAGGTCTACACGGATTATGAAGGAATGCCCGGCGAGAGTGTTCTGACCAGCGAAGATTCTCTGATAGAATTTGAAGTGAATGTGCCGGAAAGCGGACTTTACAATTTATCGGTAGTTTACTATTCAGTAGAGGGTAAGAACTCGGATATCCAGCGAAGCGTATTCATAGACGGGGAACTTCCTTTTGAAGAGATGTCACTGCTTACCTTCCCAAGAGTCTGGGTTAACAAAACGGATGAGTCCTATGTAAATGAGGATGGCATCACGGTACTGGTCTGGTCAAAGGATAATCAAGGCAATGATCAGAAACCGAAGACTGTCGAAGCACCGGAGTGGCAGAGCAGATACCTGTATGACAGCGACGGTTATATTACAGAAGCTCTTTGCATTTACATGGAAGCAGGTACGCATACGATTTCCATGATTTCCTTAAAAGAGCCTATGCTGATTAATAAACTGGTTTTAAGCAATGAAGGCGCAACGAGCTCCTATGAAGAAGTGAAAGCAGCATGGGATGCAGCCGGAGCAGAGGATACAATGGGCAACCACATCGTACTGGAAGGTGAGTATGCAAGTAAAACATCTTCACAGATGTTATATCCTCAGCAGGATCAGTCTTCTCCTTCTGTTTCTCCATCTGCTGCAAAGGAACTTTTGAACAATTCCATTGGTGGTAATTCCTGGAGACTGGTAGGACAGTGGATTGAATGGGATTTTGACGTGCCGGAAAGCGGTTATTACAATATTTCTCTTTATGACAAACAGAACTTCTCCAGAGGTATTCATGTTTCCAGGCGTATTACGATTGATGGCGTGGTTCCTTTTGCAGAAATGGAAGATTACGCTTTTGAGTATGGGCAGAGCTGGAGAGAGGATGTCCTTTCTGATGAAAACGGTGAGGCATATAAGTTCTATCTGGAAGCAGGACACCATACCATTCGTATGGAAGTGGTACTGGGTGAATTTTCCGAAATCGTTGGTCTGGTTGAGGATGCCGTACAGCAGTTGAACAGCATTTACAGACAGGTTATCAAGGTGACGGGTGTTTCACCGGATACCTATCGAGATTACCAGATTGAGAGTACATTGCCCGGACTGCATGATGAACTGGTAGAAGCCAGGGATACCCTGAATGAAGCACTCATCCTTTTAGAGGCTGTTGCAGGTAAGAATACCGATAAAAAGACAGTGCTCCTGACCATGAGGGATCAGCTGGATGATCTGATAGAGGATGCAGAATATTTTGTTCGTACGATTTCTTCCTATAAGATAAATGTCAGAGCACTTGGTACCTGGATTACACAGGTTATCAGCCAGCCTCTGCAGGTGGATAGAATCAATGTATATTCGCCCGATGTAAAGATTACATATGACAAGACTTCTTTCTTTGCCAAAGCAGGATATGAAGTAAAGAGGCTGTATTATTCCTTTATCATTGACTACAACAATATCGGCAGCGTGTCGGAGGAGGACACGGAGGGAGAAAATATTACCCTGTGGGTAGGCTCCGGACGTGACCAGGCAAACGTTATTAAGGCGATGATCGATGAGAACTTTACAAGCGAGACCGGTATTGGCGTCAATGTACAGCTGGTTGATATGTCTACCTTGTTGAAGGCAACATTGGTTGGTGAGGGCCCTGATGTGGCAATTCAGGTAGCGAATACCAATGGCGTTGCCGGTGCGGTTTTGAATACCGGTAACGATACTCCGGTCAACTATGGTATTCGAAATGCGGTACTGGATTTGACACAGTTTGAGGACATTGATGAAGTACTTGACAGGTTCCCGGAGGCAGCAACCACACAGTTTACCTATGACGGTGCTGTATACGGATTGCCTGAGACTCTTACTTACCCGGTTATGTTCTACCGTAAGGATATCCTGGCAGAGATTGGACTGGAAGTGCCGGAAACCTGGGATGATGTAAAGGTGGCCATGACAGTTCTCGCCAAGAATCAGATGGAATTTGGTATGCTGGCTACGGAACAGATTTTTGCTTCCATGCTTTATCAGAATGGCGGCTCCTATTACAATGAGGATGGCACGGCTTCAGCACTGGATTCCGATATCGCGGTAGGTGTATTTAAGGATTTCTGTGAATACTATACGGACTACAAGCTGGACAAAGAGACCAGTGTGGAAGAGCGTTTCCGTACCGGTGAATGTCCTATCATCATAGCGGACTACACGACCTATAACAATTTTGCAGTTTCTGCACCCGATATTGCAGGTTTATGGAGCTTCACAAAGATACCCGGCACCGTGCAGGAGGATGGTACGGTAGACCATTCGGTAGCAAGTACCGGACTGGCCTGCATGATTATGGCTGATACGGAGAGCCCGGATGCAAGCTGGGAATTCCTGAAATGGTGGACCAGCGCAGAAACACAGACCCAGTATGGACGCGAAATGGAAGGCTTGATGGGGTCTGCGGCGAGAGTACCCACTGCAAACTATGAGGCATTTTTGAATATGCCATGGCCGGTGGATGATTTTGAAGCATTGCAGGAATCCATGGAATGGGTACAGGGTATCCCTCAGGTGCCCGGTGGCTATTATTCCTGGCGTAACGTATACAACGCATTCTATACGGTCGTAACAGAGACCGATACCGCATTGCCGAGAGAAGAGCTGATGGATAAGGTTATCTATATCAACGCAGAAATCGACTACAAGCGAGAAGAACTTGAACTGGATAAGTAGAAGGAGGAAAAGATGGCTGAGAACGGAACGATTTCCGAAACAACAGTATCGCAGGAGGCATTGGAAATTGCCAGAAAGCAGGCGACGTTGGGATATCGGATAAAGAGAAATAAAGCATGCTATATGATGCTTGCACCTTACTTTATACTGTTTTTCTTCTTCACGGTACTTCCGGTGCTGATGAGCGTGGCATTCAGCTTTACCTATTACAACATGCTGGAAATGCCGGATTTCATAGGTTGGAAGAATTACATAAAGCTGTTTTTAGAGGACGATATCTTCTTAAAGGCTTTGAAAAATACGCTGATTTTAGCAGTTATAACAGGACCTGTCAGCTATTTCCTGTGCCTGCTGTTTGCGTGGATTATCAATGAATTCAAGGGTTGGACGAGAGCATTCCTGACTTTGATCTTCTATGCTCCCAGTATCTGTGGTAATGCCTATGTGGTATGGACACTGATTTTATCCGGTGACCGTTATGGTTATCTGAATGGTATCCTGATGAAACTGGGCATCCTGGATGAGGCAATCGTGTGGATGAAGACAGAAAAGTATGTGCTTCCCATGCTGATAGTCGTACAGCTTTGGTTGAGCCTTGGTACCGGTTTCCTATCGTTTATTGCAGGTTTGCAGACGGTGGATAAATCTCTTTATGAAGCAGCAGCACTGGACGGTGTCAAGAACCGCTGGCAGGAGCTTTGGTATGTGACCCTTCCTGCTATGAGACCCCAGCTGATGTTCGGTGCGGTAATGCAGATTACACAGGCATTTGCTATTTCGGATGTATCCATACAGCTGGCAGGTAACCCTTCGGTTAACTACTCCGGTGCTACGGTAGTTACCCACTTGTTAGACTATGGTACCGTACGTTTTGAAATGGGTTATGCATCGGCGATTGCGACGGTGCTGTTCCTCCTGATGGTGGGAAGTAACCTGATAGTACAGAAACTGTTAAGGAGGGTAGGAGAGTAATGAGCAGACAAAAAGATTATATGAAACCCTACCGGAAACGCCGTTTCTTTAAACCAAAGGAAAAGAAGCTGAACCGCTCCATGGCAGGCAACACCTTATTGTTTGTCATTATGTTCATCTGTGGACTTGCCATGATACTGCCTTTGGTCATGGTTATCAACAACTGTTTAAAGCCTTTGGATGAGTTGTATCAGTTCCCGCCAAAGATTTTTGTAAGAAATCCTACACTGGAGAATTTCTCGGATTTGTTCACTTTGATGAATGATTCCTGGGTACCCTTTTCCAGATACATATTGAACACGGTTATTATTACCGGCGGCGGTATGGTAGGGCATGTTATTATTGCCTCCCTGGCAGCGTATCCCTTGGCAAAGCATAATTTCCCCGGAAAGAATATCTTATTCCAGATGGTCGTGCTTTCCATGATGTTCCACTGGACGGTTACGCAGACACCGCAGTATATGATAATTTCCTGGCTGCACATCAATAATACTTATCTTGCCCTGATATTACCGGCTTGTTCTTTTGGTATGGGTCTGTACCTGATGAAGCAGTTCATGGAACAGCTTCCCGATTCCCTGATGGAGTCGGCGAGACTTGATGGCGCAAGCGAGTGGCAGATTTTCTGGAAAATCGTTATGCCTAACGTAAAGCCGGCATGGCTGACACTGGCAATCTTCCAGTTCCAGCAGATGTGGGGTAACACAGGAAGCACCTTCCTCAGGGATGAGGAATTGAAGCCTTTACAGTATTCCCTGCAGCAGATTTCAGCAGGTGGTACGGCAAGAGCGGGTGCGGCAGCAGCAGTAACATTTATCATTGCGGCAGTGCCGATTACCTTCTTCTTGATCTGCCAGAGAAACGTTCTGGAAACCATGACTTCATCCGGTATGAAAGATTAACAGGAGGAAAGGGCGATGAAAAGATTTATTCAACTACGAAAAATCATATCTCTCTGTCTGGCGGTATTTTTACTTGCGCTGATGGCAGGAGAGAATGTATATGCCTCCTCGCTTCCGTATGATACGTATAATTATGACTATCGCGAGAATATTCATTTTACCCCGGCAGCCTATGTTCCTTACGGTATTGTTAAGGGAGAGAGCTTGACCTATAATGGTGAATCCATTGGCAAGTTCGTGACACCGCAGGATCTTTGCAAGGCAGCAGACGGAAAGATATATGTAGCTGATACAGGTAATAACCGTATCGTGGTATTGGATCAGGCAATGAAGAAAGTGGTAAATATTATTACCACCTTTGATAATAACGGAACAGAGGATACCTTTAAGCAGCCTTACGGTGTCTGTGTTTCAGAAAACAATCAGATCTATGTGGCCGACTCCCAAAATAAACGTGTCGTTGTTTTGAATGAAGACGGCACATTGGCAAAAATTGTGGAAAATCCCCAGTCGGAAAGCTTGGATGACGGTTTTGTTTTCGTACCGTTAAAGGTTACAGTAGACTATGCGGACAGAATTTATGTCATTGCACAGAACATGTTCGAGGGTATCATGGTTTTCGACAGTGATGGTACGTTCTCCAGCTTCTTCGGTACGATTGATGTAGAAATCAGTCTTTGGGAAAAGTTCTGGAAAAGAATTGCTACCAAAGAGGAGCGTTCCAAGCAGCTTCTCTACATCCCCACGGAGTTTACCGGTATCGACATCGACCCGGAAGG
>JBJFCM010000210.1:0-6827 GCA_051888955.1 Lachnospiraceae bacterium
GGTACCATCTCCGGACGATGGATAATATTTACAACAAATTTGTCCATAGTGCCTCCTCAAATGAAATCTATTTATTTTTTATCTTACACTTAACCCTTTACAGAACCGCCTGTGATTCCTTCCACATAGAACTTCTGCATGATGATGAACAGAACGGAAATAGGAATGGATACCAGCACACCGCCTGCGCAGAACCTTGCAAAATAGGAATTGATCAATGTCTTATCCAGCATATTGTAAAGACCGATTGCCACTGTCCAGTCCGATGAGATACCGGAGTTTAAAATCAGCTTTGCATATACGAAGTCCATCCAGGGAGTCAGGAAGGAGTTGATAACAGTATATACAATGATGGGCTTGGAAAGAGGCACTACAATTCTAAGGAAAATTGTCGCCTCAGAAGCGCCCTCCAGCTTGGCAGCCTCACGCAGGGAAACGGAAATCGTATCAAAAAATCCCTTTGCAATCAGATAGCCAAGTCCTGAACTGGCCGAATAAACTACTACCATACCAACGTGTGAATTGGTAAGTCCTAAGGATTTCAGGACAAAATACACTGCAATCATGGAAAGCACGCCCGGGAACATACCCAGAATAATACCCAGGTTCATCAGGGGCTTTCTTGCCTTAAACCGCATGCAGCTGGTAGCATATGCAACCATCAGCACGAAGCAGGTAGAAATGATGCAGGTAAAAATGGCAATGATAAAGGTATTCATAAACCATTTCGGGAACTGTGCCACAGTATCAGCATTAAACAATAACAGCTTATAATTTTTTAACGTCCACTCTTCCGGGAAGAAGTGACTGATATTGATGCCGGGATAACCGCTAAAGGAGGTGCAAACCAGCCATACAATAGGAATCAGCCATACAAATGCCATGAAAGCCAGTGCCAAATGCCTAAGTACTAATCTTATGCTTTTTCTCATTGGAAACTCTCCTCCTTATCTCCCTTAATCATACGGTTAAACATAATCAGGGTAAATACTGAACAGATAACGAATACTACACAGCCGATTACAGATGCCATCTTGTAGTTGTAATATTCACTGGTCAGTCTGAACAGCCAGGTTACCAGCAGGTCAACTTCCTTGGCATTGGCACTTGCCAGCGCCTGGTCGGTCGTAACATACATATCCTGGGTCAGCAGGTAGATAACGTTAAAGTTGTTTATATTCGCTATGAACTGGGTAATCAGGCTGGGCCCCGTTACAAAGAGCATATAGGGCATGGTAATCTTGCGGAAAATCTGGAAAGCATTGGCGCCGTCTATCTTGGCACTCTCCACAAGTTCACCCGGAATATTCATCAGAACACCCGTTGCAATCAGCATCTGATAAGGTACACCTACCCAGATATTAATCATAATAATCATGAAACGCGCCCAGTTCGGATCCGTCAAAAATGGAATATAAGACAGGCTGCTCCTTACCAGACCAATACTTTTTAGGAAATCCGTCAATCCGATATTGGAACAGATGGTATTGACGATTCCGGAATTGGCAAAAAAGTTTCTTACCAAAAGGAGGGATACGAACTGCGGTACCGCAATCGTAACAACAAACAATGCTCTCCACACCTTTGGGAACTTTGTCTTGGGATCGTTGATAAACTTTGCAAGAAGGATACCACCGATATAGGTAGTAAAGGTTGCAAAAAATGCCCATACAAAGGTCCAGACAAGGACAATCTGGAAAGCATAACCAAAGGAAGCCGAGGAACCGATAGAAACCAGGTTCTTGAAATTCGTTAAGCCGGTCCATGTAAAGAGTGCCGAAGGCGGCATATGATTTTGATCATAATTGGTAAATGCCACGGCAATCATAATGATCAACGGTACTATCGTAAACAGCAAAATTCCGGCACAAGGCAAAAACAGCAATGTGATATGGAATTTTTCATTGACCATGCTCCGTAAATCTTCCTTGAAATTGTTGATGTGCTCACCATTTTCCTTGGCAAGCTGCAGCTTATAAACATGTATCAGATTTGCTATGTAAATGCAGATAAAAGCTGCAATGATAATCAGGGTAATCACGCTTATCAACAAAATCATAAAGGAATGGTCATAATCATTCACTTCATTTTTCATTGTAACCGGATTAAATACCTTTTCAAACTGAACCGTTCCCAAGGTACCGAACTTGCTCAGATAAGGAACACCGACAACTATTGTATACAGGATGAAAACCACCTCTGCCACCGTCATCAGAATTCCCTTCGCAATCTGTCCCCTGCCAAAGTAACCTGCACCCAGAATCAGAGCAGAAAGCTTCACCCAGATATCTCCCTTGGCGATAGCCGTTCCAAAGCTTTTAAATATATCACCAATTTTTTTAAATACTTTCTTCATCCCCAAACCAGCCTTTCTCATAGTCTGTCGCCTCAGCTTACCTGCATAAGGCTTCACATGCTATATCGGAGTAAATTATGACCCACATCCGTGATGAATGTGGGCCATAACAAGCATTTATGAGCTTACTGTGCTGTAGCCTGTGAAACACCATCTACCAAGTTATCCAGTAATACCTGAAGATCTACGTTGTCCGGATTGCCTGCTGCCAGAATAGCACCGAAGGTCTCGGTAGGTGTCCAGTAGTTAGAACCTTCACATCCGTCAAGGACTGCAAACTGTGACTGGGAAGCCAGAGCTGCAATTGCAGGATTTGCCTGTACTGCATCGGAAGCTGCTGCATTTACGTTTGCAGGGCCTGCCTGACGAAGTTCAAAACGGGTAATCTGATTCTCTTCATTTGTCAACCACTGAGCCAGTAACATTGCCCAGCCGGAGTTCTCACAGTATGCATTTACACCAAACATCTTATAGCCTGTTACGGATGCCATCTGTACCTGCTGTCCTGCACATGTATAGGTAGGAAGGTGAGTTGCTGCATAGTTCTCGCCCCATGCTTCTTCAGCAACTGCTGCGTTCCAGGTTCCGTTTACACCAGCGATGATGCTGCCATCTTTTACACCTGTTACGAATTCTGCATCCTGTAAGCTTACGAAGCCAGGGTTGTTTGCGATATCAAGCATTGCCTGTACTACATCCACACCTGCGATACCGGAAGCGGAAGTGCCGTTCCAGTCACAGTTGGAAGAGCCGTCAGCGTTTGCAGAAAGAGTAAAGCCAGCGCCGATGAAGAAGGAAAGATTGTACCAGCCGCTGTCATACTGCATGGTAATCTGCTTGCCGTTCTCAGCTGCAACTTCCATCATTCTGTCAAGAGTCTTTACATCATCTTCAGTAAAGTACTCTTTGTTGTAGAACATAAAGTAACCGTTATCTGCTGTTGCAGGATATGCATACAGAGTGCCGTCTACGCTGGCTGCCTGTACAGCACCTGCATCAGCACCACCAAGTGCTGCGATTACTTCGTCGGTATTTAACAGAACTTCCTGTAATGCGCCTGCATTTACAAGGTCTGTCAACTGGTCGCCTGCGAAGGAGAATACATCTGCTGCTGCCTCTACGTCAGTCAGAACGGTATCCTTTGCTGTGGACTCAGACTGTACACCAACTGAGAAGTTGAATGTAACATCGGGATACTGTGCTGCAAAAGCATCGCACATATCCTTGATCATATCCTGATCTTCTTCTGCTGCCCATACGGTCAAATCTACAGGACCGTCTGTTGCTGCGATTAAAGCGGATACCGGATCAGTGCTCTCATTGGAACCAGTGCTTTCATTAGAAGCAGTGCTGCTTTCCGTTGTTCCTGCTGAAGAACCGGTGCCGGATGTAGATGCATCATTTCCCTGTGAAGTTTCATTTCCGCATCCTACAAGGCTGGTTGCAACAAGTGCAGTCGCCATAAGTGTTGCCAATAATTTTTTCTTCATTTAAAATTCCTCCCATTTTCCTCGGCTTTCGCCGCAATGTATAGTTACTGTAGAACCCATCCTGCGCTCCGTCGCTTTCTCCTCATAACTTACCTTTTGTACATTGCGCAATCGGTTGTTCTATGATATAAGGATATCACCTCAACATTATTGTTGTCAATGCATACAATAACCTATAAATTTATAAAAATTATGTAAAAAACGCCCAATATATGCTTTTTTGATGTTGCGCAAGTTGCGCAACATTGCAAATCACATCGTACTCTGTGTCGATTCCTTCATGGAAACCTCATATCCAAGCAGGGTTCTGCGCTGTACTTCTTTTCCATCAATCAAATCCAACAGGGTCTTGCAGGTCACCATTCCCAGTTCCTGCACATCAAAGGATAGGGACGTAATGGACGGCACATTGCTTTCCAATAAAGAGCTGTTATAGAAGGATGCCACCTTAATATCACCGGGTATCCGGATTTTTTCCTTCCGAAGCTTGTTCAAAACATAAGTACAGATGGAATCATCCATGCAGATAATGCACTCAATATGGCGGCTCAACAGCTCCTCCACCACCTTATTCACCATAATGCTGTTCTCTACATCCATGTAAATCAGGCTGTTGTCCACAGAAAGGCTCTGCTCCATATAGGCATCCATATAGCCCTGCAGACGTTTCTTGGTCACCACATGGGCCTTGTTGCCGCCAATCAGCGCCATCTTCCTGATACCACGCATCAGCAATATAGAAGTCAGCTCCCTGCAGGCACTTCTGTGATCATTATCTATCTGGACAATGTCTTTTTCAATAACAGTGCCTATGGTCACAAACGGAACCTCTTTCTCACGCAGATAGGCAGCCGGCGCATCCTTTACCAGCGTCCGGCTTAAAATAACGCCATCCACCTTATGATTGTCCACCATGCGCTCCAACTGGCTGATATCCCCCTCAGACACCATGGACACCAGCACATCATAATCAAGAGAAGAAGCTATCTCACTGATTCCCATCAGGCATTTTTGAAAAAAAGGCAGGTCTACCAGATTATAATCCCCCGGCATTACAAAGCCGATATTATAGGTCTTCTGCTGTGCCAGCCCCTTTGCGATTACATTGGGTCTGTAATTGTTTTCCTTAATATAAGCAAGCACCCGTTCCCTGGTCTCCGTACTAATCCGGCCCTTTCCCGAAATAGCCCTCGACACCGTGGTCTTGGATACAGAAAGCTCTTTTGCTATATCATCAATCGTCATTTTTTTATTGTCCACTGTCATACCCCGCTTTACAATTTATGCGCAACCGTTTGCACATCCTAAGCGTAACAGAAATACAAGCAGTTTTCAATGTAATGAGTTACTAATTTCCTTTTCCATTTTTTATCAAAATGTGACAATAAATTTTCCGTGTTCAAAACGACTATAAACTTTTTATTGACTACAAATAGAATATAGTTTAAAATATTCACGTTATTATTTTAACGTGATGCAGTAAAAAACTATTACATACGAGGAGGCCTTATGTTAGAAACGATCTCAAACATTAACAGCGCAATTAACAACGTAGTATGGGGTGTTCCGGCCCTCATCCTCTTGATTGGCACCGGTATCATCATGACTGTTGCCACAAAATTTTTCCAGTTTACCCACTTCGGCCACTGGATGAAAGAAACCATCGGCAGCCTTTTTAAGAAAAAGGACATCTTAAAAAGTGATGACAAGAATTCCATTTCCCAATTTCAGGCGCTTTGTACAGCCCTGTCCGCCACAATAGGTACCGGTAATATTGCAGGTATTGCATATGCCATCACCATGGGTGGCCCCGGTGCTGTGTTCTGGATGTGGATAGCAGCCATTGTCGGTATGATGACTAACTACTCCGAAAATGTGCTGGGCATCTATTTCCGCCGTCGTAATTCCAAGGGTGAGTGGAGCGGCGGTGCCATGTATTACTTAAAGGACGGTCTTGGTTCCAAGAAGCACTGCAAATATATCGGTAAGATATTAGCTGTCCTCTTTTCCGTATTCGCCGTATTTGCTTCCTTCGGCATCGGCAACATGGGACAGGTCGTTTCCATTAAGGAAAGCGTTCTGAATGTTTTCTCCTTTACCGGTGATACAAAGACCGATTCCCTGATTTTGGGCGCAGTCATCATGATTGTTGCTGCACTGGTTATCATTGGCGGACTTACCCGTATTGCAAAAGCCAATGAAAAAATCGTTCCTTTTATGGCTGTCTTCTATATTATCGGTGCCATCATCATCGTCATTATGAATTATAAAATGGTAGGACCCGCATTCGCATCCATCTTCTCCAATGCCTTCAGTATGAAGGCGGCAGCCGGCGGTGCTGGCGGTTATGTCATCAAGCAGGCTATCACATGGGGCTTTAAGAGAGGCGTCTTCTCTAATGAGGCTGGCCTCGGTTCTTCCGTTATGGTACACTCCGCTTCCAATGTAAAAGAGCCTGTTACCCAGGGTCTGTGGGGTATCTTTGAGGTATTCGTAGACACCATCATCGTCTGCACGCTGACAGCTCTGACCATCCTGACGACCGGTGTCGTAGATTTACAGACGGGTGCTTCTATCAGTGGCAGTACCAAACTGGGTCTTGCAACGGAAGCCTTTACCAAGAGTTTTGGCACCTTCGGCGGTATCTTTATCGCCATTGCCGTGACGCTGTTCGCATTTTCGACCGTACTTGGCTGGAGCTTCTACGGTACCAAAGCATGGGAATTCTTATTCGGCACCAAATCTACCATTATTTATAAGGTCATTTTCATTATAATTATTTTAGCAGGCTCTACCTTAAATGCAGACCTGGCCATTGATTTGTCTGATACCTTCAACGGTCTGATGGCTATTCCCAACCTGATCGGTGTCCTGACCCTCTCCGGTACAGTGATTGCCATCACCAATAACTATGCAAGACGTAAGCTGAAAAAGGATAAGAACGAAAAAGACTTAAAGCCCATGCTTTCCTTCTTTGAAGA
>JBJFCM010000211.1:0-6801 GCA_051888955.1 Lachnospiraceae bacterium
GAATAGCAAAATTCATTCTTAGTAACACAAATCCGAAAAGGGACAATGTTACAAACACATATGAGAAAGAAGGAATGGCTATGTGGGTGGTAATGGCATTGTTGTCGGCACTGTTTGCAGGCATCACTGCTATTTTAGCAAAGGTCGGGATGAAACAGGTAGAATCGAACCTGGGAACTGCGCTGCGAACAGTGGTGGTATTGCTTTTTGCCTGGTTGATGGTCTTTATAAAGGGCAGCCAGCATACGATCACCGATATCAGCGGACATACGCTATTGTTTTTAATACTGTCTGGGTTGGCAACAGGTGCTTCCTGGCTTTGCTATTTCAGGGCACTGCAGCTGGGGGATGTAAATAAGGTGGCCCCGATTGATAAATCCAGCACGGTGTTGAGCATGCTGCTGGCATTTATTTTTCTGCATGAGGGAATCACACCACTCAAGATTGTCTGCATGCTGCTCATCGGTGCCGGTACTTATTTAATGATTGCAAAAAAGAAAGTGACAGAAGAAACGACAGAGAAAATGACACATGCGTCATGGCTTATTTATGCCATATTTTCTGCGGTTTTTGCCAGCCTCACCTCTATTTTGGGTAAGATAGGGATTACCGGTGTCGAATCCAATCTTGGGACCGCTATCCGCACGGTGGTGGTACTCATTATGGCATGGGTGGTGGTATTCGTGACAGGGGCATTTAAACATATAGGAGAAATAAAGAGGAAGAATGTTTTTTTTCTGGTGTTGTCCGGCATTACAACGGGAATGTCCTGGTTATGCTATTACAGAGCCTTACAGGAGGGGCCTGCAAGCGTAGTGGTGCCCATTGATAAGCTGAGTATCTGGGTGACCGTTATTTTTTCAGGAATTTTTTTGAAAGAAAAAATGCATTTGAAGGCATGGACAGGATTGTTATTGATTACGGCAGGGACACTGCTTTTATTGGTTCCTGAGACTTTTTTTAGATTTTTATGATGTAGGAAAGGAATACTATGAACGATTACTTATTATTTGATTTGGATGGAACTCTGACTGATCCCAAGGTGGGAATCACCACCTGCGTACAGTATGCACTTGATTCTTTTGGTATTGATGAGCCGGATCTGGACAAGCTTACCCCGTTCATTGGGCCGCCGTTGAAGGAAAGCTTTATGGAATTTTATGGCTTCGATGAGGAAAAGGCACAGGCAGCCGTAGAAAAGTACAGGGAGCGCTTTAAGGACACTGGTATTTTTGAAAATCAGGTTTACGAGGGTATCCCTGAGATGATCAGAAAGCTGAAAGGCAATCACAAGAAGCTGGCGGTGGCATCCAGCAAGCCTACGGTGTTTGTGGAGAGAATCCTGGAACATTTTGAAATCAGGAAATATTTTGACGTAGTGGTGGGAAGTGAGCTGGACGGCAGCAGGACGGATAAGGCAGAGGTCATTAGAGAGGCCCTGCGCCAGCTTTATGGAGAAAATGCGGCCGATATAGAAGAAAAAAAGAAGAATACGGTTATGATTGGTGACAGGAAGTTTGATGTGGAAGGAGCAAAAGCGGAAGGTGTCATCAGTGTGGCTGTCTCCTATGGTTATGGGGAGATGGAGGAGTTAAAAAGCGCGAAACCGGATTACATTGCAAGAAGCGTGGAAGAATTGGAAAAGCTTCTTCTGCGTGGCAGCGGCAGGGAGATAAAAGAGCCTCCCATGACAAAAATCTGGTATATTCTTTTTCCGGCGCTGATTTACTATTTTGTAAGGGAAATGGGTTTTTATATAGGAAGTTTCCTGGTAGTTTCGCTGGCGGATATGCTTCCAACCAATATGGCGGAAAAGCTGGTATTTTGGGATGAAACGGGAGAGGCACTGGCCGGGGTGACCGGCAATGGATCTGCCATTATGGCGGCTGTTGCATTTATCATAGCGGGTATTGTTATCTGGAAGTTCTTTGCAAAGGAAGATATCGGCAAGGCAGAAAAAGAACTGGCGCTAAAGCATTCCTGTCTGAAAAAACCGGTAGCCTATGTCTGTATGGTGGTAGGAACTTTAGGGATGGCAGTGGGACTCAATTTCCTGTTTGAACTGCTGGGTATCACCAACAAATCGGAGGCCTACAGCCAGACTGCAGAATTGCAATATGCGGCGGCACTGCCCCTGGGACTTTTGCTGAACGGACTGATAGCACCTCTTGTTGAGGAAATGGTGTTCAGAGGAATTATCTATAACCGGCTGAAAAAATATATGACCTATATTCCGGCAATCCTGATTTCCGCACTGGCATTTGGCATTTACCACCAGAACATCGTGCAGGGCAGCTATGCGTTCCTGATGGGATGTATCATTGCATATCTGTATGAAAGCTTCGGACATTTCTATGTGCCGGTAGCAGCACATATGCTCAGCAATGTGTCGGCGTACCTGCTGACCATGACCGGGGCATTCGCCGTGATAAAAATAAACTGGTGGACCTGTATCGGTCTGTTATTGATAGGAGCCGGTGCGTTGCTGGTTTGTGTAGATATGCGGCGCCCGGGCGGGATAAAATCTTCTGTAGAATAGGAAATTCCTGTAATACAACATAAATTGTACAGAATATAAAGAAAATTCTGCTTTCCTGGGGATGTAAAAGCAAGACAGAAAAGAATCATTTGAAAAAATGGTTCTTTTTTAATGCTTAAAATGTTTATAAAAGCGGCGTTAAAACAGAAAACAGATAAAATATACAAACAAATAGCGATATTTAATTAAAATAACTGATAATCAGACAATTTAAAATAAAAAACCTATTTACAGAAAAAGATAAATGGTGTATAGTAATATTACAAGTCGCAAAGGAGCGTGCCTGTACAAGGGCTCCTTGCGACTTTTTTTGTATTTTAAATATTCCGAGAGTCCATAAGCGGATTCTTATTGCAAAAGGTTTTTAGGAATAGAAAGGAGTTAGGGCATGTTTGATGTAAAAAATGCTGTTCCCAAAGCACCTCTTCACCGTGAAGAATTTGAGCATGACAACTGCGGTATTGGCGCCTGCGTCAATATCAAGGGTAAAAAGAGTCATGAGACCGTAGAAAATGCGCTTAAGATAGTAGAAAACTTAGAGCACAGAGCCGGTAAGGATGCAGAAGGAAAGACCGGTGACGGTGTAGGTATTCTGACACAGGTGCCTCACAAATTTTTTGTAAGGGTGACAAAGCCTTTAGGAATTAACCTCGGAGAAGAAAGAGAATACGGCGTTGGTATGTTTTTCTTTCCTCAGGATGAGTTAAAGAGAAACCAGGCCAGAAAGATGTTTGAAATCATCGTGGAAAAGGAAGGACTGGAATTCTTAGGCTGGAGAGAGGTACAGACCTATCCAAATGTTCTGGGGCACAAGGCCGTGGAATGTATGCCCTATATTATGCAGGCGTTTGTAAAGAAGCCTGCCAAGGTGGAAAAGGGATTGGAATTTGACCGCCGCCTCTACATTGCCAGGAGGGTTTTTGAACAGTCTACGGATGATACCTATGTGGTATCCTTGTCCAGCAGAACGATTGTATATAAAGGCATGTTTCTGGTAGGGCAGCTGCGTACCTTCTTTGCGGATTTGCAGAGCGAGGATTTTGAGTCGGCCATTGCCATTGTGCATTCCCGTTTCTCTACCAATACCAACCCGAGCTGGGAGCGTGCGCATCCGAACAGATTTATCGTGCACAACGGCGAAATCAATACCATCCGCGGCAATGCCGACAAGATGCTTGCCCGTGAGGAAAATATGGAATCCGAGCATCTGCACGGACAGCTCCATAAGGTATTGCCTGCCATCAACAAGACCGGTTCCGATTCCGCTATGTTGGACAATACGCTGGAGTTCCTGGTTATGAGCGGTATGGATCTGCCGTTGGCGGTCATGATTACCATTCCGGAACCCTGGGCTAACAATAAGACCATGTCCAAGTCCAAAAAGGATTTTTATCAGTACTATGCGACGATGATGGAGCCATGGGACGGCCCTGCCTCCATCCTGTTCTCGGATGGCGACATTATGGGGGCCGTACTTGACCGAAACGGTCTGCGTCCATCCCGTTACCTGATTACGGATGATGACCAGCTGATTCTTTCCTCTGAGGTAGGCGTGCTGGATATTGATCCTACCAAGATCGTGCTGAAGGAAAGACTGCGTCCCGGCAAGATGCTGCTTGTGGATACTGTGCAGGGACGTGTGATAGATGATGAGGAACTGAAGGAGGAATATGCCTCCAGACAGCCCTACGGTGAATGGCTGGACAGCAATCTGGTAGAACTGAAGGACTTAAAGATTCCCAATCAGCGCGTGCCGGAGTTCACCTACGAAGAAAGACAGAGGATGCAGAAAGCATTTGGATACACCTATGAGGATTTGAAAGGAAGCATTCTCCCCATGGCGAAAAACGGCGGAGAAGCTATTGCGGCAATGGGCGTGGACACACCCCTGCCTGTTTTAAGCAAGACTCATCATCCGCTGTTCCATTATTTCAAGCAGTTGTTTGCGCAGGTAACCAATCCGCCTATCGATGCCATCCGCGAGGAGGTGGTTACTTCCACTACGGTATACGTGGGCAGAGAAGGAAACGTATTGGAAGAGGTACCGGAAAACTGCAACATGTTGAAGGTGAACAATCCCATATTGACCAATACGGATTTGTTAAAGATTAAGAATATGAAATCCAATGGCTTTAAGGTGGAAGTGGTTCCTATCACCTACTATAAGAACACAAGCCTGGAGCGGGCCATTGACCGTCTTTTTGTGGAAGTGGACAGAGCCTACAGAGATGGCATGAATGTCATCATCCTTTCCGACAGGGGCGTGGATGAAAACCATGTGGCTATTCCATCCCTGCTGGCGGTATCTGCGCTTCATCAGTATCTGGTACGGACGAAGAAGAGAACCAGACTTGCTTTGATACTGGAATCCGGCGAGCCCAGGGAAGTGCATCACTTTGCAACCCTGCTTGGCTACGGCGCCTGTGCCATCAACCCGTATCTGGCCCAGGAGTCCATTAAGGAGCTGATTGATAACCATATGCTGGATAAGGATTACTATGCGGCAGTGGACGATTACAACAATGCCGTACTGCATGGCATCGTAAAGATTGCTTCCAAGATGGGTATCAGTACCATCCAGTCCTATCAGGGTTCTCAGATCTTTGAGGCTATCGGCATCGATAAAGAAGTTATCAACAAATACTTTACCAATACGGTCTGCCGGGTTGGCGGTATTACCATTAAGGATATTGAAAAACAGGTCGATGAGCTGCATTCCCAGGCCTTTGATCCACTTGGACTGGAGAACGATCTGACCCTGGACAGTCCGGGACATCACAAGATGAGAAGCGGCGCGGATGAGCATCTTTACAATCCTGCTACCATCCATCTGCTGCAGGAATCCACAAAGCGTGGGGACTATGACATGTTCAAGCAGTATACCGCTTTGGTAAATGATGAGAACTCTGTTAAGAATCTGCGTGGACTGATGGAATTCAATTTCCCTAAAAAAGGCGTTCCGATTGAAGAAGTAGAGAGCGTGGAGTCCATTGTGACGCGCTTCAAGACCGGTGCCATGTCCTATGGTTCCATTTCCAAGGAAGCTCATGAGACGATGGCAATCGCTATGAACAGACTTCATGGAAAGAGCAACTCCGGTGAAGGTGGTGAAGATTTAGAGCGTTTGACGGTAGGTCCCGACGGTGTGGATCGCTGTTCCGCCATCAAGCAGGTAGCCAGCGGACGTTTTGGCGTGACCAGCCGTTACCTTGTCAGCGCGAAAGAGATTCAGATTAAGATGGCACAGGGTGCAAAGCCCGGTGAAGGCGGCCATCTGCCGGGAGGTAAGGTATATCCCTGGATTGCCAAGACCCGCCATTCTACACCCGGTGTAGGTCTTATTTCTCCGCCACCTCATCATGATATATATTCCATTGAGGATTTGGCGCAGTTAATTTACGATTTGAAGAATGCTAATAAGGATGCACGTATTTCTGTAAAACTGGTATCGGAAGCCGGTGTGGGTACGGTAGCTGCAGGCGTTGCAAAAGCAGGTGCACAGGTTATTCTGGTATCCGGCTATGATGGCGGTACCGGTGCTGCACCCAGAAACTCCATTCACAATGCGGGGCTTCCCTGGGAGCTGGGATTGGCGGAAACGCACCAGACCTTAATCATGAACGGACTGAGAAATAAAGTACGTATTGAGACAGACGGTAAGCTGATGAGCGGCCGGGATGTGGCAATTGCAGCTATTTTGGGCGCGGAGGAATTTGGCTTTGCAACCGCTCCCCTGGTTACGATGGGCTGTGTGATGATGAGAGTCTGCAACCTGGATACCTGTCCGGTTGGTGTGGCAACCCAGAATCCGGAGCTGAGAAAGAACTTCCGCGGCAAGCCGGAATATGTGATGAACTTCATGAAGTTCATTGCCGAGGAACTGCGTGAATATATGGCAAAGCTGGGGGTACGCACCGTAGATGAGCTGGTAGGACGTACCGACCTGCTGAAGGTCAAGGAGAACCTGACAGAGCAGCAGAAGCATATCGATTTGAGCCTGATATTGAACAATCCCTATGAAGGCATGAAGCAGAAGGTAACCTTTGATTCGAAGCAGGTATATGATTTCCATCTGGAAAAGACTTTGGATGAAAAGGTATTGCTAAAGCAGCTTGAAAAGGCCATGGATGCAGGACAGAAGAGAAGCATAGAAGTGGACGTATCCAATACGGACCGTACCTTCGGCACCATCTTAGGTTCGGAAATTACAAAGCGTTTCGGAGACGATTTGGAAGACGACACCTATCGCGTACTGTGCAAGG
>JBJFCM010000212.1:0-6728 GCA_051888955.1 Lachnospiraceae bacterium
AATAACATAGCGCTTTCTCTCCCGGTAAGGGTAAAAATATACTGCGGCGGTGTGGGAAATATCATATGCACAATCCGCCGCAGGAAAAATCAAGAAGGTATGAACTTTTACAGGTCACCTGTCTTGTAACGGGAAACGATGTTCTGGATCCTTTCATTTGGATTCAACAAATCGCTAATGGAGGAATCGTGATTCAGGGTATCTATAATGTAAGCAATGTACTTGCTCATATCGCAGTTAATATACCATTCGCGGGAGAGAAGCTCAGGCGTCTGGTAAATCAGGTTGGTAGTCAGTACTTTGGTAATGATACCATTCTCATAGGCTTTGTCAAATTTGTCGAGGCCATTAGTAAAGAGTCCGAAGGTGGCGAATACGAAAATCTTGTTTGCCTTTCGTTCCTTTAACTCAGCGGCAACCTCGAGAACGCTTTCACCTGAGGAAATCATATCGTCGATAATAATCATATCCTTGCCCTCTACACTGCTTCCCAAGAATTCATGGGCAACGATTGGATTGCGGCCATTAACAACTCTGGTATAATCGCGGCGTTTGTAGAACATGCCCATATCCAGACCCAGCACGTTGGCAATATAGATAGCACGGGACATACCGCCTTCATCAGGACTGATGACCATCATATGATTGGAGTCAATCTGTAAATCCTTTACGTTGCGAAGAAGTCCTTTGATGAACTGATATGCGGGCTGTACGGTTTCAAAGCCGTGCAGGGGGATAGCGTTCTGCACACGGGGATCGTGTGCATCAAAGGTGATGATATTGTCAACACCCATGCGAACAAGCTCCTGGAGAGCCAGTGCACAGTCCAGAGACTCTCTTGCAGTTCTCTTGTGCTGTCTGCTCTCATAGAGGAAAGGCATGATAACGGTAATTCTTCTGGCCTTACCGCCTACAGCGGCAATGATACGTTTTAAATCCTGATAGTGATCATCGGGAGACATATGGTTCTCATGGCCGCAGAGAGAATAGGTCAGGCTGTAGTTTGCCACATCTACCAATAAATATAAGTCACTGCCTCGTACAGACTCTAAGATAACACCCTTGGCCTCACCGGAACCGAAGCGGGGTACTTTTGTCTTAAGAAGATAGGAAGGACGCTGATAACCGGAAAAAGCAAGACTGTCCTTGTGCTCACTTTCACGCTCAGTTCTCCATTTTACCAGATACTGGTCGATTTTCTCACCCAGCGTTCGACACCCTTCCAGAGCAATAATCCCAAGACTGCCAACGGGAATGGTCTCCAAATTACGCTTTTCTTCTCGATTTCCCATGAAATAAAGTCCTCACTTTCTCTATATATAATATATAATGATATTTTTCATATTTTGGTGCTAAATATTTTTGCACAAACGGATATCCGGTCCGGTAATCTTACGGAACGTAAAATGATTGGTCAGTCTGGAAACAATCCGTTCGGAATATCGGTTCCTCAATTCTTCCAACCCCAGATTGGTACTGATGATAATAGATTTTCTGCGAAGGTGCCGTTCATTTAAAAAAGAAAAAAACTGGGAATTGGTAAAACTGTTGGATAATTCCGTACCCAGGTCATCTACAATCACCAAATCACAATTGTACAGGTCTTCGTAGGTCTTGTAAAGTGTTTCTTTGTTATTTGCATCAAAAGAATAGCGGGAAAGCATGTTAAACAATCCCGTTGCGGAAAAATAGATCACAGAATATCCTTGATTTAACATTTCACGGGCAATGCAATTGGAAAGAAAAGATTTCCCCGTACCTACCTCGCCGTAAAACAAAAGATTCTGATAATCAGACCTAAAATTCTTTATGAAAGATAAACTGGTTTCCACAGCTTTTTTAAAGTTTGCCAGGTCATCGCCCCGGTAGTATTCATAAGATAAGGTTCCGAAATTCTCGGAGGATAAAAGCTCCTGCAGATTGCTCTGCATATATAGAAGATTGATGATTTTCTGTTCAAAGCAGTGACAGCGCCTGTTACCTATATAACCGGTATCCTGACAATCTGCGCAATCGTAGACAGGCTCCAGATAGTCAGCAGGAAAGCCGGCAGCTGTAAGCAATGCTTCTTTTTCCCTGGAAAGAGCGGAAAGAGCCTCGTGGTAAGCTTCCTGGGAACCGCTTTCCTCTGCCAACAGCCTTCTGCCGTATTCTACGGACAGGGAAACGACAGCGTCTGCAGCCTTTTCATAGGCAGGACATTTGGCATAGACTTCTGCCTTGCGGCTTTCCAGTATGCGTCGGTTCTTTAATTGTGTGGCATCATAATCCCGCTGTATGGCATCGTATTGTGAATTAGTCAGGGTCACTTTGTCCTCCTCTATTTGCTGAGCAGCTTAGCTTCCAGCTCTTCAAAATCGTAATCCCGTTGGGAAAACTGGTTAAAACGGTTGGTGGTGGAAGCGGAAACGGCCGATTTCTGCTGTCTGCGCTTCTGGTACAGTTCGTCAATACGCTGGATATCGGATTTGCGGTGGACATTCTCTTTCCGCCAACTGCTTAAGATGCCCTCTGCATATTCAAAACGGTGGCTGTCGGTAGCCATAACGGTACGTTCACAGGCCTCGGAAATGATATCCGCAGAAAAACCGTATTCTTTGATCCAACGGTTGATATATTCCAGCTCTTTGGAGGTGGGCGCACTGCTCTTACCCAGTTCCTTCATAATCGTATAGACGGATTTATCGTATTTGGATGCAAATTTTTCGGCCTGCTTTGGTGTGGTGATGCCGGACTTGGCCCAGTTCAGGGCTACGGCTTCTATGTATTTAAAGTCCTTTTTCCCGCGGTCCACACAGTATTGGAGCAGGTAGTCGATTAAGTCGTCCGAAAAATGCAGACAATCGGAGAAATAGAGAATGGATTTCATCTCGTTCGCACTTAAAGGACGTCCAATATAGGATTCGGCAACAAAAAGAAGCTGAGAGGTAGCCTCACGACTTTTAAAGCTTCTTAAGTCATCAGCGGAATAGGAAGGCTTTACAAAAGGATCCTCGGTCGTGACGGGAACATCTGCTGTATTGGATACGTCCGGCATACTGGTCAGATTGGATATATTGGACATATTTGATACGATGGAAACGACAGGAGCACTGGCGAACTTTTTAAAATGAACGCCACACAGAGCCTTGGTATCATCATAATCCAAAGAAAGTAACTGCATTTTTTCCCAGTATTTGAGCGCACGCATGACATCCTTTTCCGTGTGGTTGAACTTGTCCGCAATTTCGGACACACTGGTAGAAAGGTTAGCGCTTACCATACGGAGCAGATACAGATAGACTTTTATCTGCGCATCATTGGCATCCTTCATATATTCATCAATAAATCTGTTGGAGATGACGGTTACATCCACATAGTCATCATTATAAATTGTAAACTGCCCCATATTTTCACTCACCTGTCCTGACAAATATTAGTTTGTCGGTAATATAGCGCCGGTGCTTGTTCCACCGGCGCCGGTAAGGACAAGTATATCACATCTTTTTTCAAAAAGGAATAGGCATTCTTCTGCAAACCCTTGAAAATACTGGGTTTGCGGCGGATTGTGGATATTGTGGAAAGTGTGGATAAAGAGGAAAACGGAAAGGACTTTTTGCCTTTTCTTCGCCATAACGGGGGCCATCGGAAGATAAAAATTATCCACGGAAAAATCAAAAATATCCACATTTTCCTTGGTGGATAAACCACTGAGAAAATTGTGGATATTGTGGAAAACTAAATGCCAAGGAGATTTTCACCGATTTTTAGCACATCTCCGGCACCCATAGTTATCAACAGGTCCCCGTTGATACAATTTTGAAGTAAAAAATTTTCTATCTCATCAAAAGATGGAAAATAATAACATTCGCAGCCCAGGTTTTGTAACTCTTTTTGCAGGGTCCTGGAGCTGATACCCAGGGTATCGGTCTCCCTGGAAGCATAGATGTCGGCTAATATCACTTTATCTGCAAGAGAAAGCGCCTGCGCAAATTCTTTCATAAAAGCCTTTGTTCGGGAATAAGTATGTGGCTGGAAGACACACCATATTGTTTTATGGGGATAGTTTGCTGCTGCTTTTAAAGTTGCAGTAATTTCTGTCGGATGGTGCGCATAATCATCTATTATAGTAACACCGCCAATACAGCCTTTGTATTCAAAGCGCCTGTCGGTACCATGGAAATCTGCCAGGGAAGCTGCAGCCGTCTGAACGGAGATGTGCAGGACATCTGACAGAGCCAGGGCAGCTAAAGCATTATATACATTGTGCTCTCCGGGAACGCCCAAGGCAATTTGCCAGTTTCCGGAAGGACCATGTAGTGTAAAGGAGGGACAGCCCATCTCATTGTAAACAATATCAGAAGGATAGTAATCACTTGCAGACGTGTGCCCAAAGGTAATGATGTTACAGTTAAGCCCTTCCAAAAAATCTTTCAAATCGGGAATATCTCCGTTAATGATAAGGGTGCCGTCTGCCGGAAGCAATGCTGCAAAACGGTGGAAGGAACTGCGGATATCTGCTAAATCCTTAAAAAAATCCAAATGGTCTTCTTCTATATTAAGTATCAAACCAATCTTAGGGAAGAAGCTCAGAAAGCTGTTTGTATATTCACAGGCCTCTGTCACAAAAAAATCAGAATGGCCGACGCGGATATTGCCGCCGATGGATTTTAAGATACCGCCGATGGATAACGTAGGGTCTAAATCTGCGTGAAGAAGAATTTCGGATATCATGGAGGTAGTAGTGGTCTTTCCATGTGTACCGCTGATGGCAATGGGAACCTGATAATTTTTCATCATCTGTCCCAAAAGCTCTGCACGGGTCAGGCTGGGAATACCCAGTTCCTTTACTGCAATGTATTCCGGATTGTCCGGGTGGATAGCGCTGGTGAAAACAGCACAATCTATGTCCGGCGTGATATTGCTTTTTTTCTGGCCGTAGAAAATGGTAATACCTTTTTTCTCTAAAGCTTTTGTCAAAGAGGATTCCTGCCTGTCAGAGCCGGTAACCTGAAAACCCTCTTCATGCAGAACTTCGGCAAGTCCGCTCATGCTGATGCCGCCGATGCCTACAAAGTATATGTGAACTGGATGGTTAAAATCAATCTGATACATAATGACACTTCCTATTTTATTTTTATAATTCTGAGGTACTCATATATTATACGCATTTACGCAATAAAAAACAAATGGTAAATGCATGTAACGGAAAAATTTTCCTGTTATGCAAAAAATAACCAATTGTTTTTTGACGTCTGTCTCATATAATGGTTAAAATATACAAAATAAAACTGTAATAATTGAATAAAATATAAAAAATAGCCATAAAAATGGTAAAAAAGTCACGAGTTTTTTGTAATAATGGTTCACTTTTTGTAAATGATATGTTATAATACATTTAAACATTATACCTAATGTAAGACTAGTTGTACGAGGTGATAGCATGATTAGAAAAGAAATGATAGCCATGTTACTGGCTGGCGGCCAGGGCAGCCGCCTGGGTGTTCTGACATCCAAAGTAGCAAAGCCTGCTGTTTCATTCGGCGGTAAATATCGTATTATCGATTTCCCGCTCAGCAACTGTATCAATTCAGGCGTGGACACTGTGGGTGTCCTTACACAATATCAGCCTCTTCGGCTGAACACGCATATCGGTATCGGTATTCCGTGGGATTTGGACAGGAATATTGGTGGTGTGACGGTATTGCCACCTTATGAAAAGAGTTCCAACAGCGAATGGTATACTGGTACTGCCAATGCTATTTACCAGAATATTGATTATATGGAAAGCTTCAATCCGGAATATGTGCTCATCCTTTCAGGTGACCATATTTATAAGATGGATTACGAAGTGATGTTGGATTTCCATAAGGCTAACAAGGCAGAGGTCACGATTGCGGTCATGCCCGTTCCGCTTGAAGAAGCCAGTCGTTTCGGTATCATTATTGCAGATGAAAACCGTAAGATTATGGACTTTGAAGAGAAACCTGCAAATCCCAGGAGCAATCTGGCGAGCATGGGTATCTATATCTTTAATTGGAAGACGTTGAAGGAGTCTTTGATAGCCATGGCAGATCAGCCCAATCTTGACTTTGGCAAGCATGTCATTCCTTACTGCCATGAAAAGGGACAGCCATTGTATGCTTACGAATTTAACGGCTATTGGAAGGATGTAGGAACCTTAAACTCCTATTGGGAAGCCAACATGGAACTGATAGACATCGTTCCGGAATTTAACCTATACGAAGAATATTGGAAGATTTACACCAAGAGCGAGATTTTACCGCCTCAATACATAGATGACAATAGCGTGGTGGAACGCAGTATTGTCGGTGAAGGCACGGATATTTACGGTAAGGTATACAATTCCGTTATCGGATGCGGTGTTACGATAGGCAAAGATACTGTGATACGGGATTCCATTATTATGAACAATACCTGTATCGGTGCGGGATGTGAGATTAATAAAGCCATTATCGCCGAAAATGTCATCGTGGAAGATGGTGTGAGGCTAGGTATAGGGGCGGAAGTTGACAACGATACAGCTCCTCATATTTATAATCACGGACTTGTGACGATAGGAGAAAAGAGCGTGATTCCGAAGGGCGTTACAGTAGGTAAGAATACCGTTATTTCAGGTATCACGACAACAGCAGATTACGAAAATTCCACTCTCGCAAGTGGTAAAACTTTGATTAAGGCAGGTGAATGACAGTGAGAGCAATCGGAATTATTTTAGCAGGTGGCAA
>JBJFCM010000213.1:0-6720 GCA_051888955.1 Lachnospiraceae bacterium
GACCTCCTATAAATATGTCATCCGCGGCAACGGCCAGGTGAGGGCATAGAAGCAGAGAATGGAGAATGAAAATGTCAAGAGTCATAGATTTATTTTTGGATTATGTAAAACTGGATACCCAGTCTTCAGAAGAAACGGGGACATCACCCAGCACAATGAAGCAGCATGAGCTGGCAAAGCTGCTTACAAAAGAACTTACGGAAATGGGTGCAGAGGATGTGGTGTATGATAAGGAACATTGCTATGTTTATGCGTCTGTTCCGTCTGCAAAGGGATGCGAAAACGCACCGGTGCTGGGATTTATTGCCCACATGGATACCTCACCTGCAGTGACGGACACCAATGTACGTCCCCGGATAGTAGAGAATTATGACGGCGGGGATATTGTTTTAAATGCAGAAAAAAATATCGTGATGAAGCGGTCGGATTTTGAGGAGAGCCTTTCTTTGTATGAGGGACAGGATTTGATTGTAACGGACGGTACCACGCTGCTTGGAGCAGATGACAAGGCCGGTGTGGCGGAAATCATGGCAATGGCAGAATACTTTCTTGCCCATCCGGAAATTCCCCATGGTAAAATTCGGATTGGCTTTACGCCGGATGAAGAAATTGGTGCCGGGCCGGATTATTTTGACGTAGCGCTGTTTGGGGCTGACTTCGCCTATACGGTGGATGGTGGGCGCATCGGGGAGCTGGAATTTGAGAATTTTAATGCGGCAGGTGCTAAGGTAACGGTACACGGGCGCAGCGTGCATCCGGGGGATGCCAAGAACAAGATGGTTAATGCCATATTGATTTTACAGGAGTTCCAGTCCTTACTTCCGGCGGCTGCAAACCCCATGTATACGGAGAAATATGAGGGCTTTTTCCATTTGGATGGCATAAACGGCAATGTGGAAGAGGCGGTAGGAGACTATATTATCCGTGACCATGATAAAGTAAAATTTGAGCAGAAAAAGGCGCTCTTTTTGCAGGCAGGCGAATTCTTGAACAGAAAATACGGGGAAGGCACTGTGGAGATTACCATGAAGGACTCCTATTACAATATGCGGGAAATCATAAAGCAGCATATGCATTTGATTGACAATGCAAAGGCTGCCATGGAGGAACTGGGGATTATACCTATTGTGCAGCCAATCCGTGGGGGCACGGACGGTGCCCGACTTTCCTTTATGGGACTTCCCTGCCCCAATATCGGCACCGGAGGCCACAATTTCCATGGCAGATTTGAATATGCCTGCGTGCAATCCATGGAGAAGAACGTGGAACTGCTTGTGAAAATTGCGGGGAAGTATAGCGGGCTTTTGCCTCAGTGATTATGCTATTATGAGCAGATGGGCATAGACAGAAGGAGACGCGTTTAACATGAACTTAGACAGGAAAGAAATGATAGACAACATAGATACCACCGCTACGGTGCCGAACGATGAAACCAGCAGACAGTATTATTTTATTGCAAAGGCGAGAGAGCATGTACAGGCGATGGAAAAGGAGCTTGGTAGAAAACCTACCTGCTGTGTGACCACATTTGGTTGCCAGATGAACGCCAGAGACTCCGAAAAACTGCTGGGAATTTTAGAGCTTACAGGCTATGAAATGACGGAAGATGAAAATGCTGATTTCGTGATTTTTAATACCTGCACGGTAAGGGATAATGCCAATCAGCGTGTGTATGGAAGACTGGGAGAGTTAAAGGGCTTTAAACGGAAAAATCCCCACATGAAAATTGCCTTATGCGGCTGTATGATGCAGGAAAATACAGTGATTGAAAAAATAAAAGAGAGCTATCGCTTTGTGGATTTGATTTTCGGCACTCACAATATTTTTAAGTTTGCGGAGCTTTTGTGTGCGACCTTCGAAAATGAGGGCATGATTATCGATATCTGGGAGGATACGGACAAAATTGTGGAGGACCTTCCGGTGGAGAGAAAATATCCCTTTAAATCAGGCATCAATATTATGTTTGGCTGTAACAATTTTTGCAGCTATTGTATCGTGCCTTATGTGCGGGGAAGGGAGCGGAGCCGTAATCCTAAGGATATTATCAGAGAGATTGAAGGCTTAGTGGCAGATGGTGTGGTGGAAATCATGCTGCTTGGGCAAAATGTCAATTCCTATGGGAAAAACCTGGATACTCCCATTACCTTCGCAGAGCTTTTAAAAGAGATTGAAAAAATAGAGGGTCTTAAAAGAATTCGTTTTATGACTTCTCACCCTAAGGATTTGTCCGAAGAACTGATACAGGTCATGAAAGAGTCCAAAAAGATATGCAGACATTTGCATCTGCCCTTACAGGCCGGTTCCAACCGGATTTTAAAGGCCATGAACCGGGTCTATACCAAGGAACAGTACCTTGCCCTTGCTAAACATATCAGAGAGGAGATCCCTGATATTGCCATTACAACGGATATTATTGTAGGATTCCCCGGTGAAACCCTTGCTGACGTGGAGGAAACCATTGAGGTGGTGAAGGAAGTGCAGTATGACAATGCCTTTACCTTTATTTACTCCAAGCGAACAGGCACGCCTGCAGCAGCCATGGAGCAGGTACCTGAAGAAGTAGTGAAAGAGGGCTTTGATAAGCTTCTTAAGGTGGTGCAGGATACCGCCAGGGAGCGTGTCAAACGCTATCAGGGGCAGGTAATGGATGCCTTAGTAGAAGAAGTTAACGAACACGATGCTTCCCTGCTGACTGGTCGCCTTTCCAACAATACACTGGTGCATTTTCCCGGAGATAAGTCCCTGATAGGAAAAATTGTAGATGTGAAGCTGACCGAATGCCGTGGATTTTATTATGTGGGAGAAATGGTGTAAGGCTGTAGAGGAAAAAATGAGCAAACCTGTTAAAAGAGGATTTTCGACAAATTATGTCAAAAAACTCTTGCTTTTTTTCTGCCAGCGTACTACCATGGAAGACGTGTGTTTATAAAATTTTTATAAATTGAGGAGTCTGACATGGATAAGTTGAAACCAAAGTTATTTTCCGTCATGAAAACTTACACAAAGGAGCAGTTTGTGAAGGATGTGGTGGCAGGTATTATCGTGGCCATCATTGCACTGCCTCTTTCTATTGCGTTGGCGTTAGCTTCCGGTGTTACCCCCGAAAAGGGTATTTATACAGCAATTATTGCCGGTTTTATTATTTCTTTCTTAGGCGGCAGCCGGGTACAGATTGCAGGACCTACGGCCGCATTTGCCACCATCGTTGCCGGTATTGTGGCAAAGAATGGTATGGATGGTCTGGTCGTGGCTACCATCATGGCAGGTATTATTCTCATTCTCATGGGATTTTTCCGTTTTGGCAGCCTGATTAAATTTATTCCCTATACGATTACAACAGGTTTTACAGCAGGTATTGCTGTGACGATTTTTATCGGGCAGATAAAGGATTTCCTGGGGCTTACCATTGTGACCGAAGAACCGCTTATAGAGACGATGGAGAAGCTTGCGGCAGTGGGTAAATTCATCGGTACCATTAACTGGTGGGCGCTGTTGATCGGTTGTATCTGTATGGTGATTTTGATTGTATGGCCGTATTTACCGGGATTTTTGTCGAAGATTCCAGGCTCACTGATTGCAGTTATCGTCAGCAGTGTCATTGTAGGGGTATCCGGTATCCCTGTAAATACCATCGGTGATCTGTATACCATTTCCAACAAATTACCTGGTTTTAGCCTCCCACAGGTAAACTTTAATATGATCAGGACTTTATTGCCCGATGCTTTTACCATCGCCATTCTGGCAGGTATCGAGTCCCTGCTTTCCTGTGTGGTAGCAGACAGTATGGTGAACAGCAGACATCGCTCTAACATGGAGCTTATTGCTCAGGGCGCAGGTAACATTGCATCCGCTCTGTTTGGCGGCATTCCGGCCACAGGGGCAATCGCAAGAACCGCTGCCAATGTAAAGAACGGCGGACGGACGCCCATTGCCGGTATGGTACATTCGGTTGTTCTTTTACTGATACTGGTGGTGCTGATGCCGTATGCGGCCTTAATCCCTATGCCTGCCATTGCAGCCATTTTGTTCATGGTCGCCTATAACATGTGTGGGTGGAGAGAATTCGTAAACTTATGCAAGACTGCACCGAAGAGTGATATCGTGGTGCTGGTACTTACCTTTGTGCTGACGGTTGTTTTTGATTTGGTGGTAGCAATCGAGGTGGGTCTGGTATTGGCAGCCATTCTGTTCATGAAGCGTATGAGCGATGTAACAGAGGTATCCGGCTGGAAATATGCAGAGGAGGAAGAAGAGCCGGAGGGTGGTACTCTGAGGGCGGTTCCCCACAATACGATGGTATATGAGATCAGTGGCCCCATGTTCTTTGGAGCAGCGGACAAGCTGTTGAAAATTGGTGTAAAGGACGGTACCAAATACCTGATTCTACGAATGAGAAGTGTAAACGCTATCGACGCTACAGCCATGCGGAATTTTGAAAAGCTGTTGGAAACCTGTAACAAGAAAAAGGTTACTTTGATTTTCTCACATGTAAACGAACAGCCCATGTCCATCATGCATAAAGCGGGCTTTGATGAAAGGGTTGGTATTGAGAATTTTTGTTCCCATATCGATGATGCAATTAAGCGAGCGGAAGATTTACAATAACTATATTTTGTGGTATGATAATAAGCGGGTGTGCACATGTTGCAGGCCCGCCTTTTTCACTTTATAGGACATTACAGAACAGGAGATAAAAAAGTGGCAGAATTTACTCCCATGATGCAGAAGTATCTGGAAACCAAAAAGGAATACTCTGACTGTATCCTTTTTTACAGACTGGGTGATTTTTATGAAATGTTTTTTGAGGATGCGCTGACGGCCTCTAAAGAACTGGAGATTACGCTCACCGGCAAGGACTGTGGTCAGGAGGAACGCGCTCCCATGTGCGGTATTCCCTACCATGCGGTAGAAGGGTATCTGAATAAGCTGATCAATAAGGGCTACAAGGTGGCCATCTGTGAGCAGGTGGAGGACCCGAAGCTGGCAAAGGGACTTGTAAAAAGAGAGGTTGTCAGAATCGTTACACCCGGCACCAACATGGATATGCATGCCCTGGAGGAATCCAAGAATAACTTTTTAATGTGTATTACTTACCTGCCGGCTAAAATCGGCATTTCCTTAGCAGATGTTACCACCGGAGACTATTTTGTGACTGAAGTGGAGGATTTGAAAAAGCTTTCGGATGAAATCATGAAATACCAGCCGAGAGAGATTATCTGTAATGATGCTTTTCTGGTAAGCGGCGCGGATATTGCAGATCTGAAGGGCAGGTTGGGGATTTCCATCTATGCATTGGAACCTCATTTCTTTGATGATGATGCGGCAAAAAGATGTCTGATGAAGCATTTTCATGTAAATACGCTGATTGGACTGGGACTGGAGGATTTCCCCACAGGAATCATTGCTGCCGGTGCGCTCCTGCAGTATCTGTATGAGACCCAGAAGACCTCCTTAAGCCACTTAAGCCATATTTATCCCTATATAACCAGTAAATATATGCTGCTTGACAGTTCCACCAGGCGCAATCTGGAGCTGGCGGAGACCTTACGGGAAAAGCAGAAGAGAGGTTCCCTTTTGTGGGTACTCGATAAAACCAAAACGGCCATGGGCGGGCGTACCCTGCGCAGTTATATTGAACAGCCGCTGATTGACAAAGAAGAGATTGAGAAAAGGCTGGATGCGGTGGAAGAGCTTTCTAACGATTCTGTTTCCAGGGATGAAATCAGGGAATACTTAAACCCTATCTACGACCTGGAAAGATTGCTCAGCCGTGTCAGCTATAAGACGGCGAATCCCAGGGATTTGATTGCCTTTCGCAATTCTCTGGAGATGCTTCCCCACATCAAAACGGTTTTGGGGGCCTTTGAAAAAGATATACTCACTAGAATCCGGGAGGAAATAGACGGACTGGAGGATATATGCTCTCTGATTGCAGGCGCCATTGAGGAAGAACCGCCTATTTCCATCAGAGAAGGAGGCATTATCAAGGAAGGCTTTGATGAGGATATCGATAAGCTGAGAAACGCCAAGCGGGATGGTAAAAAATGGCTTGCTGAGCTGGAAAATGAAGACAGAGAACGAACCGGCATCAAGAATCTGAAGATTAAGTATAATAAGGTTTTCGGTTATTATTTTGAAGTGACCAATTCCTATAAAGCTCTTGTGCCGGAGGACTACATCCGAAAGCAGACTCTGGCAAATGCGGAGCGCTATACCACGCCCAGACTGAAGGAACTGGAAGATACCATCTTAAATGCAGAGGACAAGCTCTGTACGCTGGAGTATGATCTTTTTTGTAAAATCAGGGATTCCATTGCCATGGAAATGGAGAGGATTCAGCGGACGGCAAAAGCCATTGCAAGACTGGATGTATTTGCGTCCCTTTCTCTTGTGGCAGAGCGGAATGGCTATGTGAGGCCTAAGCTTAATGAAAAAGGCATCATTAATATCAAGGATGGCAGGCATCCTGTAGTGGAAAAAATGATAGACAACGATATGTTTATTGCCAATGATACCTATCTGGACAATAACAGTCACCTGATTGCTGTCATTACAGGCCCTAATATGGCGGGTAAGTCTACCTATATGAGGCAGACGGCACTAATCGTTCTGATGGCACAGATTGGCTGCTTTGTACCGGCTAAGAGCGCTGATATCGGTATTGTGGACAGAATTTTTACCAGAGGGGGAGCTTCCGATGACCTGGCCAGCGGACAATCT
>JBJFCM010000214.1:0-5512 GCA_051888955.1 Lachnospiraceae bacterium
GAATATTGATGATGCTATGGAAGATATTCCTGAAGAAGAAAAGCATCCTGAGCTGTTTACAGAGGAAGACGAGGAAATGATCTTACCCTTAGAGGAAGATGATGAAGAGTAATTAGAATTTATATTAAAAAAGCTGTTGCAAGATTTTGCAGCAGCTTTTTTATATACATAGATTTAAATGACAGTAAATTCATCATCCCCGGTATTCTTGATGACCTGGCGTAAACCGGCCAGGGATTTGATAAAGCGGTTATAAGCATCATAAGCAAGATTGAACTGGCGTAATGCTTCTTCTCTGTTTCCGCTATCCTTCGCATACCAGGAGTCGCAGGCATATTTATGAATCTCTTCATGATCCTTTACAGTCTGAATGAATTCTCTGGAACCGGTAATGCGGGAGTCTGTCTGTGCTGTTACCCATTTGCCGAATTTACAGCCCTTGGGGTTATTAAGCTGCTCTATTTTCAGCTTTTCGAAATCTGCCAGATTGTTGTAAACTCTCCAGGTAAAAATCAGGTGGTCTACTTCAAATATGGTCAGCCAATCCAAGGTGGAGAGACTGGAATTCCTTCTTGCCATATCGCTTCTTGCTTTATCGATATCCCGGGAAATACGATATAAATGTGCTCCGGTAGTGACGCATTCTTCAGATAAAGTATTGTAGCTTTCCGCAATAGAGTCAATAGAGGCTACAAAGGACTGAGTCAGTGCGGATTGGTTATTGATTTCTTCATAAATACTGTCAATTTCTTTGATGATGGCATTTAACTGACCATTCATATCACTGATATCCTTCACAGATTTATGTACGCTTTCATTTCCCTCCTGAAGCCGTTCGGTAGTGGTACGAATGGATTCTGAAAGGGAAGAAATACCTTCCATCAGCTCATTGACATATTTTACAACGTCCTCTGCAGAAGCTGTTGTATTGGCAGATAAGTCTTTTATTTGATTGGCAACGACTGCAAAGCCCCTGCCGGCTTCTCCGGCACGTGCTGCTTCAATAGAAGCATTTAAAGCGAGAAGGCCGCTCTTTTTTGCAATTTTCTTGACCATATCAATGATTTCGTTGATTTTAATTGCTTTTTCTTTAAAATCCGTTACCTGCTCATTGATATTGGAAATCTGTCTGGAGGATTCATCTACAATGTGTATACTGGCGTTCATGTCGTCCACGCAGTGATGAGATGTTTTCATTACGTTGTGAGAATTCTCCTGAATGTTCTGTACAGCATCCTGGATATTTTGAATAGAATCACCAAGATCCTGACTGGAGCCCCGCATGTCATTGATGGAAGTCGTCTGGGAATTTACCTGCTCTATCATTTCCTTTACACAGGAGCTGTCGCCGATTCTGGTCATGGAATCGTTCAGACGCATCACGAAGTTATTGTTGGTTTTTAAAATAGAAACCAACAATGCATTGAATTTTTCAGCGAGGGCTGTATCATGGAAGGCAGATGTATCTACAGGAGAAAAATCACCGGCAATTACCTTGTCCATACAATCCATTAACATGGCATAATCTTTTTCATATGTATTAGTATTTTTTTTCTTTTGAAGCACAATCACACCTCCAAAATATTTATTTTGTAAAAATTTACGATAACTTACTCAAATAGTAACACATTTTGTAGTAATTTGCTATAAGAGTTTACAAAATAAATTTATCAATTACATCCACTAATCCATCTTCGTCATTTGACCTGGTTACATAGTCTGCAACAGCCTTAACTTCATCTCTTGCGTTTGCCATGGCAACACCGATACCGGCATATGCAATCATGGTGATGTCATTGTAACCGTCTCCACAGCAGATAGCATCTTCCCGTTTTAAGCCGACAGTTTCTAACATGCGGTCAAGAGAAGTGGCTTTATCTATATTTTTGGGCATGATTTCAATAAAAAACGGCTCCGAACGGTATACGCTCAGGGTATCCTTAAATTTTTCCTGTAACAATGCCACATATTTTTCAGCTTCTTCGGGAGGAGCTGTCATCAGGCACTTATTTACATCAAAATCTACAAAATCCAGAAAATCGTCCACTTCCCTGACAGGCATTCCATTGATGCGGGCCTCCAGTTCAATGTACTCATCCATACCGGTTCCGGAAACCACATAGTCACCGCAGTAGGTAATCAGTCCGCAATGATGTTCTTTGGCAAAGTGGTAAATTTCCGGAATAATGAATCTCGGCAGAGTCCGTTGATATACAATTTCTCCGGTTTTGCAATTGATGATGCGGGCACCGTTGAAGGAAAGCAGATAGCCCCCGTATTTTGCAAGCTCCAGTTCCTTTGCATAGCGCATCATACCGGGTGTAGGTCTGCCGGAAGCCAGCATAACGATATGTCCCCGTTCCTGAATCATCATAATTCCCTTTTTTGTTTCCGGGGAAATTTCTTTGGTAGAAGTAGTCAGCGTGCCGTCGATATCTAATACCAGTATCTTTTCATTCATCATTTTTTCTCCCTTTTATATCATGCAGGAATTTATTATGTGTTTAAATAAGTGTAACATATATTTTTACATAGAAAAAGATGAATATATCTTATATTTTTTTAGTTTCCGTAAATTATAATTGAAAAATGAATAATATTGACAATCTTTAACAAAATGTTACAATAAAATCATCTGTACGAAAAAAAGTTATACTTTCTTTGAAGGAGGAGAAAATATGTTTTGTAATCAATGTGGCAGTCCATTAGCTGATGACGCTGTCTTTTGCCCTAAATGTGGAGCAAAGAGAGATATAGCGGCAAACCCGGTAGTGAATGCGGAGGTTACTCCGGCACCTGGACCGGTTCCTTCACCTGCAGAACCATCTGCTAAGAAAAAGAAGTTGCTTCCTGTTATACTTGGAATAGCGGCTGTAGTAGTAGTAGCGTTGGTAGCCGTGTTTGTATTTATGTTTGGCGGCAGCAGTTCCGGAAATTATGATAAATATTCTAAGGATTATGTAGCTTATGCATATTCTGAATATATTTATAATTCCGACGGCAAGGTTTATGAAGCAGATAGTGATATCTATTCCGTTGCTTACAGTGCTGATAATTCTGTATTGGCATATACGATGCAAGAGAGTGATTATACACAGACTTTGTATTATATGACAGAAGATTTTGAACCTAAGATGGTCGATGAAGAGGTCGTTTCTTTCAAAGTAAGTTATAACGGTGCATACATTGCCTATATTAAGGATGTCAATGATGCTTATACTTCAGGCGACCTTTACCTGTATTGCATAAAGGATGGAAAGACGACACATGTCGATTCGGATGTTTATCCTAATTATTTCTGTGTATCTCCCGGAGGAAAGACGGTAGCTTATCTTAAGGACTATGAAAGCTACAACGATAATGCATTATTCATAGGTGGTATCAGTGTGGAAAATACCAAAGTAGATAAAGACGGTTCTACACCTGTTGCTGTTTCCGATAATGGAAAAAGTCTGTATTACTTAACAGATAATGATAAACTTTATTTCTACAATGGCAAAGAATCTGTAAAGATTTCTTCAGATGTATACAGTGATATTTATTTCAATAATGCATTAACTGAGGTGATTTATACCAAGAATAGCAGCACTTATTATTACACACCTAAGATGGATGATCCTGTAAAGATTACCGGTAGCTATTTATATGGTGTTGCCGGACCGGATGATTTGATTTATTCCTATGTAAGCAGTGAAGGATGTATTGTTGGTAAGGATACTTTGAAAAACAGTGTCATCATTACGGATAGTGGTTTGTACTGGTTCAAGGATGCAAAGACGGATGCAGTCAGAATCACTTCAAGTTACAGTGATTATCAGATTTCTGCAGACGGCAAATCTCTTCTGTATGTTAACAGTGGAGACTTATATAAGATTAGCAAGCTCAGCGAAAAGATGGAAGCAAAGAAATTATATGATGATGAATATGTGGATTATTTTGTAGCCAGCGCTGATTTATCCAAAGTATACATTGAAGCGGATGATGAGCTGTACTATGTCAAGAATGAAAAGAAAACGGAAAGAATTACCAATGATATGGCTTACGGTTCATTTGTTTATTGTGAAGATATGGACAAGGTATTCTTTGTCGAGGATGAAACTCTTTGCTATGCAGGTACAACAGCAAAATCTAAAGTAACGGTAGAAGAAGATGTAGATGATGTCTATAAGATAATGGGCAGTGTTGTTTTTGAAATTTATTCAGAAAAGAATTACGAATACACCTATTATATAATAGTAGACAAAAAACCGGTTGAATTATTTACAGATTAAAAAGATTTTAAAGAGCCCTGCCACGTTTTACGCGGCAGGGCTCTTTGCGTTAAAGCTGTTTTTATAGTTTCTTTTTTACTGAACCGCCCCACCATACTAACAATATTGTAACTACAGCGGAAACTGCAAGGAGAAGGGCGTAAATCCAAAGAGCCTCCGGAATGGCTGTGAAAATCTTATCTATAAAGAAGGTGCTGGAGAAATTCAGCACAAAATGCAGCAACATGCAGGGAAGCAGGGAATGAAAACGCTCAGCCAGATATCCTAAGAACAAGCCGAGAACAAAAGCATAGGAACCCTGAATCACATTGCCATGCATGATAGCAAATAAAAGAGCCTGTAAAATATTTACCAGGAAGAATTTTGAAAAAGCCTTTTTAGCATAATAAATCGTAAGTCCCCGGCAGATGAGTTCTTCGCCAATAGGTGCTAAAAGGATTGCTGCAATAATAGTAAGAGTATCGGTACCCATGCCAGCAGCTTCCATCATATCCACATATTTTTGGAAAGTATTGGGTATTATGTACATCTCTACACCTACCATGCTGTTGGCTAAAAAACATAAAATAAGACCGCCTGCTACTGCAAGTATCACTGCTTTTACATTGATGTTTTTAACGGAAGCTTTCAATTTTGGTCTGCCACAGCCAAAGTAATACCAGATGCCGGCGGATAAAGACAAAATGATATGGGTAGCTAACATCATGATACCCGAACTGCCGGAAAAAGCTTCCATGTAGACCTTCATTGCTTCTGCCTCAGAAGCTGCCGGATTCTGTGCCATAAACTGCAGCATTTTTACGATAGCGGCTCCAATCCCCACTACGATTGCGACTCCAAACTGAATTGCCATACATGCCAGGAAGGGGGTCAGGGATAAGAAGAAATATCCTACCTTACTCCCTGTACCGGATTTTTGCTGTACCGGCTGTTGTCCATTTGTCGGTTGCTGCATGTATATCGGTTGTTGCCCGTTTGTCGGCTGCTGCATGTATACCGGCGGCTGCCCGTTTGTTGGTGCCTGACCATATGTACTTTGTTCCTGATTTGTCATGTTTTGTTCCATTTTCATTTCCTCCATACTTTAATTTTAATCCTAAAGGTTTTCATTTTTTTCTCTATCTTTCATCCTCCGTATATTCAAAAATATCTTCCACCTTGCAACCACAGACTTTCGCAAGCTTTAATGCCAGTGTGACCGATGGTGAATAATCTCCCCGCTCAATCTGGCTGATTGTCTG
>JBJFCM010000214.1:5612-6684 GCA_051888955.1 Lachnospiraceae bacterium
TTTTTTTGTCATATCTCAAATACTTGACATGGTACCATCAGTATGCTACAATGTGTAGCGTGCTACATTTAGAAAGGAGATACCATTCATGCAGCAGAAGGATATCGGTTATCTTATCAAGAACATCAACGATAAGCTGAAGGTAAAAGCGGATGCAGATTTGAAGTATTTTAATCTTACGTTGGCACAGAGCCGGGTGCTTGCCTTTCTGAATGAAAAGGGCGGAAGAGCCACACAGAAAGAGATTGAAGTCTTTTTGGAAGTGTCTCATCCTACGGTAGTGGGTATCGTTTCCCGGATGGAGCAGAACGGCCACGTGATAAGCTGGATCGATGAGACGGACAAACGCAATAAGATTGTCAGGCTGACCGAGAAGGCAGAAGCGATGGGAATGGATATGAAGCAGAATATTCACAACAACGAGAAAAAAATGCTTGCTTCTCTTTCCGATGAGGATATTGAGCACCTCAGAAAAATGTTGGCGGTTATATATAAAAATCTGGAATAAGTAAGCCGGAGTGATCCGGCCTTTACTTAAATATAAAGTGTAGCGTGCTACAGTGAAAGGAGAAAATCTATGATCAAAACGTTGATGGGGAGCCTGCGGGAACACAAAAAGGGCTCTCTTGTGACAATTTTACTGTCGATACTGGAAGCAGCATTTGAAATTCTGATACCTCTTTGCATGGCGAGAGTGATTGACTACGGCATTGATGTAGGAGATATGGGGGCCGTATGGAAATACGGTATGGCTCTGCTTGTTTTTGCTTTTTTCCAGCTTGCTACCGGCGTGCTTGCTGCCCATATTGCTGCCCGTACCTCGGTAGGTTTTTCTGCCAATCTGAGGCAGGATATGTATGACAATGTACAGACCTTTGCATTTTCCAATATTGATAAGTTTTCCACGGCATCCATTGTGACAAGACTTACTACGGATGTGACGAATATTCAAAATGCTTATCAGATGATTATCCGTATGGCAATCCGTGGTCCTGTAATGCTGATATTTTCCATGATTGTATCTTTCAGCATCAATAGCACAATCGCCTGGATTTTCCTTGCCGTCATACCG
>JBJFCM010000215.1:0-1555 GCA_051888955.1 Lachnospiraceae bacterium
CACGAAGCGGAAGCGGGTCTGTGTGAGAAGTATTGACGCCCGAAGCGGAAGCAGAGCTTTACGCGAAGCGGAAACAGTGCTTTATGGGAAGCGGAAGCAGAGCTTTATGGGAAGCGGAAGCAAAGCTTAGCGTGAAGCGGAGAGAGGCAAAGAAATCATGAGTGAAATCAAAGATCTAATAAATTTAATTGATTATGAAAAAGGAATCGTAAACACAGGTGATGACAGCCGCATGAAGACTGTCATGAAACGGGCCTTGCGGGGAGAAGCATTAAAACTGGCCTTTCTTGGTGGGTCCATTACGCAGGGATGCCTGGCATCTACACCGGAGGGCTGTTATGCCTATCTGACTTATAAATGGTGGCAGGAAGCCTTTCCTAAGGCTGATTTTACCTACATCAATGCAGGTATCGGCGGTACGACCTCGCATCTTGGTACCGGACGTGTAGAAGAGGATGTACTTAGATTTGAGCCGGATTTTGTAATCGTGGAATTTTCTGTCAATGATGCAGATGACAGCGAGCATTTTAAGGAAACCTATGAAGGGCTGGTTCGCCGGATACTGAAGGCACCCTGTGCACCGGCACTGCTTCTGGTACACAATGTGCGTTATGACGATGGAGGGAATGCAGAACAGATTCATAACCCTATCGGGACCTATTATCATCTGCCCTGTGTGAGTATGAAGCCCACAATCTATGCGCAGGTTGAGGCCGGTGCTATTAAGAACAGGGAGATTACACAGGATGATTTGCATCCCAATGATGCCGGACATGCGCTGGTAGCAAAAGTGATTACCTATTATCTGGAAAGCATTAAAGAAAAAGCGGAGAAAGAACTTGCAGCAGGAAATGCGAAGGAAATGCCCCAAAATAAGCAAGAAGCGCAGGACGTGCCGGGTGAAATTCTGCCAAGCCCCTTTACTGTAAACGGTTACGAGAATGCCCACAGGTTTAGAAACGACGAACTGGTGCCGGTTTTCTGTGAGGGCTTTGTAAAGGATGAAACACCCCAGAACTGTGTAGCAGATTGTTTCAAAAAAGGATGGACAGCATCGCATATAGGAGATAAAATTGTATTTGAGGTGGAAGGATCATCCATCGGTGTGCAGTATAAGAAGACCATGAAGGGACCAATCCCTATGGCAACACTTACCTTGGATGGGGATGCAGCCCATTCCGTAAAGCTGGACGGTAATTTTGATGAGGATTGGGATTGTCTGTATCTGGAAACGGTTGCAGAGCATGGTAAAGCCGGTAAGCACCGGGTAGAAATTGAAATTACACAAGCACATGAGGATGACAAGGAAGGCTTCTATCTGGTATCATTGATTATAGCTTAATTAATAATTTTAAAGGAGAAGAGACGACATGAATTACGGCTACTTTGATGAAGTAAACAAGGAATACGTCATCACCAAACCCAATACTCCTGCGCCCTGGGCTAACTATCTTGGTTCCCCTGCATATGGTGCAATTATTTCCAACAATGCCGGCGGCTACAGCTTTGTAAAGAGTGGTGCAAACGGCAGAATCCTGCGTTATCATTTTAACAG
>JBJFCM010000216.1:0-1550 GCA_051888955.1 Lachnospiraceae bacterium
CTCCGCTCCCGGATATCGGAAACACACATCCTCAAAAGCGACTTCTCCTTTTATTTCGCCAAGCTTTCCATCCTGCACTTCTTTCTCATCCCGAATCGTAATCTCCGTATCCAGCACCTCTTCGATACGGTCGGCTGCCACACCTGCACGGGGCAGCATAATGGAAACCATGGTAAGCATCAGAAATGCCATAACAATCTGCATGGTATATGTAATGAAGGCCAGCATTTCGCCTACCTGCATGGTACCCATATCCACGCCTTTGCCACCAAACCATATGATCATAACAGAAATGATGTTCATAATCATCATCATTACTGGCATCATGAAATTCATCACTCTACCGGTAAAAAGCTGGGTTCTCATCAAATCCTTATTGGCCTTGTCAAACCGCTTCTCCTCAAATTTCTCCCGGCTGAAAGCACGGATAACCGGAATACCTGTCAAAATCTCCCTGGACACCAGATTGACACGGTCTACCAGAGTCTGCATCATTTTAAACTTCGGCATTGCCACTACCATTAGCACCATCACAAGCGCCATGATGGCACCTACGGCCACGCCGATAATCCATCCCATTCCGGTGCCGGTACCAGCCACCTTCATGACACCACCGATACCGATGATGGGTGCATACAATACCATACGCAGCAGCATGACTATAACCATCTGTACCTGCTGAATATCATTGGTGCACCGGGTAATCAGGGATGCTGTGGAAAACTTATCCATTTCAGCATTGGAAAATGCTACAACCTTCGAATAGACACGGTTTCGCAGGTTCCGTCCGGTTTTTGCCGCTGCCCTGGAAGCCAAAAGGCCTGTCAGGATTGCTGCTGCCATCATTAAAACAGAAAGCCCGAGCATTTTAGCCCCTGTTTTAAGCAGATAGCTGGTCTGCACCTTGCCGGTATCCATTCCCAACGCTTCATACTCCGCCTGCACGAACTGCACCGCCCTGGCGGATATAATGGAATCGCTCATATCACCCATACCTGCAAGTGCCTGTTCTCTTATGGCAGTCATCTGCTCTTCTGTAACCATACCACTTGCGAACATGGTGCGCACTGTATCAAGATTTATCTCTGCCTGCCCGCTCTGCAGAGCCGACAGCAATACCATAGCCAGTCCCAGTTCACTGTCTATCTGTTCCAAATCCTCTTCTTTCCTCGTCGTCAGCACATAATTGCCATCGCCGTCCTGCTCGTACGCCGCATCACACACTGCCTTCTCTTCCTGTGTCAGGAACATCTGCAGGTCATCATAGGTCTCTGCCCTCATCTTTTCCGGAGCCGCATAAGCGATACCGCCCTGCCCGATACCCACATCCACGATGTCAGAAGTATACTGGGGCAGTTGCAAATCGCAATATGCCTGTGCAATCAAAAGCACTATGATCACCAGTACCGATGCCCAGGATTCTTTCAGATATTTGAATATCTTTCCCATGGAATACATCCTTTCCTTATTACATTGCTATTTACTGTTTCCGTCATATACTTTTTCATTGTATTTTCTTTCCAATTGCAAGTCAATTAAGAAAGTATAAA
>JBJFCM010000217.1:0-4004 GCA_051888955.1 Lachnospiraceae bacterium
CGGAAAGGTGATTTTTTTGTATAACAAACACCGCGCACCCGCATAGCGGGTGGTTGATATTTCGCACGCATGCGTGCTCAACAGGGTCATGACCCACATAAAAATACAGCCCGCCGCAATCGTCCTTGCGGCAGGCTGCCTTTTTGCTGTTATTTCCGTTTTACCGGTATCCATATCTCGCTGACATAATCAGGAGAATTTACGTCTCCCATGGTATACATCTCAATATTGATGCTCTCTGCAATCTCATATTCCTTGTTGCCGGGCAGCCACTCATTGAAGATGCGGGTATTCACCGACTGCAATGCAGCGGGCATGGGGCCGATGCAGGTAAAGATTGCCCATTCATGGGCAGAAATCTCTTTTACAACAAGTCCTTCGGGAACATCACCACCTTCATAGTCACCGGCTATCAGATAAGAAAACTTCCCATCCTGTATTTCCTCGTCCAGACAGATGCCGTATTTTCCTACAGTACACTTTCCGCCCATTTCATTGCAGATAGGCGCCGAATACTTTTCATTGAATTCATCCCAAAACTTCGGTATTTCCTCATAGGAATTGTCACTGGAAAACTTCCTCTCCATACCGATCACTTTAAAAGCGTCCTTTTTTTCCATTCTGTAATCCATATTATTACCACCTTCCACTGAAATTTTTACGACAAGGGGCAAAAAGGTCTTTAGCCGGTGGGGCTGCGCTTTTATCTGCATTGGCGATACACCATGAAATCTCCGAAAGGCCTTGGAAAAGCTTTCCGGTGTGTCATATCCGTATTTATACGCCAGGTCGATAATCTTATCCCTGCCGGCAAAAATGTCCATTGCCGCCAGGTAAAGCCTTCTGTTCCGGATATACTCTGCAGGCGTATAGCCGGTCAGAATCGTAAAGCCCTTTTGAAAATACAAAGCGGATACATGCACACTTGCAGCCACATCCTCGGAGGATATCTCTTCCAGTATATGCGCCTCCATAAAATCTATGGATTGCCTGATAGCTTCCGTCCACTCCACGTTTCTGCCTCCTTCTCATCCGGCAGTTTTCCTGCCTTCTAAAAACATCATAATCCATTGTCAAAATATAATCCTGTCATTTTTCAGCCGGATTTGTCCGCTTAAAATTTTCTGTCACTCCCATGACATATCCAATTTCTGCACAAGTAATGGTAAATTCTTTATGCTTTCCAACGCTCCAGTGTAGGGAAATACGCCATCAACGCTGCCTTTGCCTCCTCCACTGTCGTGCATCTGCCGCCCTCTACCTCAAACGGCGCACAGAAGTCAGCCATTTCCTCCATACTGCACTCCTGGGCAAATTTACCCTCCTTGTAACAATAAAGACAATACTTCTCATTAGGACTGCCGTCCGCATTGGTTCCGTACTGTTCCTCATTCATAGGCATTCCACAGCTTTGACAGATTTTTTGTTCCATATCATAATCCTCCGTTTTCCGGTGCAAGATTCTGCACCATTTATTTTTCCGGGAAATTCCCGTCTTCAAGAATTACAATAGCATTGTTAATCTGACACCTGTATGTCATATTTAAAAATATGCCTCCAACATCTTTTCCAGGCGGCGTGTAATTTCTTCCCTTACAAAGCCCGGCGAAATCACTTCTGCAGCCGGTCCAAAGGACAAAATCAAGCCATATACCCATTCGTCCAGGGGACACGTTATTTTTATCAAAAAGCTGCCGTCCGGCTGCAGGATGATTTCCTCTTCATCGAAGCGGTCATAGACCCTGTAGGCCTCTGATTTATCAATGCGAAAGGTAACAGAAGTCTCGTCATGCTTTTCCCTGCCGGAAACCGCATCACACTTTTCGCCACCATAGGTATCACCACGCTTTTCATTGCCGGTTATTTCCCTGACAGCGTCAAATTTTTCCGACAGTACTGTCACTCTTTTCATACGGAGCACCTTAAACAAGCGCATAGCCTGCCTGTCCCTGCAAAAAGCGCGCAGATACCAGGTGTATTCCTTAAACAAAAGCTGGATTGGCTCTACCGTCCGCCTGCTCATTTCCCCATACTGTCCGTAATAATCAAAGGTCATGAGCCGATTTCCCAGAATAGCACTTCTGATGTCCTCAAAAAGCTGCTGCCTCCTGCCACTCCAGTCAGAGAAATCCACTGCCACCCAGTTTTTAGGCTCTACCTTAAAAAAATCCCCCAGCTTTTGCAGGGTATTCCGTTCCGCCTGTGCTCCCACTTCCTGAAGGCTCTGCAATGCTGAAAGTATCTGCTGCTGTTCTTCCTCGGTAACTAACAGCTTATTCAGCACAAACTGCTCCGTGAGACTGATGCCGCCATTTTTTCCTTTTCGGGCGTATACAGGAATCCCCGCCATACTGAGGGCTTCCACATCCCGGTAAATGGTCCGTACCGACACCTCATAGCGCTCAGCCAGTTCAGCCGCCGATACGGTCTTCTTTTTCATTAGCAAATAAATAATGCCCAGCCGGCGGTCCAGCATGAAAACATCCTCCCTTATCAAGAAATTTTTCCACCGCATGATTAAATGCCTCCGGATTCCGGTTGGCAATAAAGTGGTTGCCCGGCAGAAAAACCAGCTCTGCATTGGGCAGCTTTTCATAAATCAGCCTGGTATGCTTTTCCTTGATCATGTCCTTGGTGCCTGCAATCACAAGTGTCCTTGTCCGGATTTTTTCCAGTTCTTCCGGCTCAATATTCGGATCGTTGACCATCAGCCCCAGCATCTCCGCCTTACGCTTTGCATCCATGCTTTTCTTTGCAAACAACGATGCGATGTTATAGCCGATGACAATCGGAAGCTGCACCGACGGCTTTACTCCTCTTGTATCCAGATCCGCCCCGTTCACAATCAGCCGGTTCACTCTTTCGGGATATTTTATCGCAAAAATCAGCGCTATATTCCCGCCATCCGAAAAGCCAAGAATATCCGCCCTTTCTATGGCCTGCTCGTCCATAAAGGAATGTAGATCCTCTGCAAACTGCCGGATGGTAAAGGGCGCACTCCCTCTGGGTGTCTTGCCATGCCCCCTGGTATCCAGGGCGATGACCCTGTATTTTTTAGAAAAATATTCTATTTGGTTCACGAAATAGGTACTGTCTTCTCCGTTTCCGTGAAGCAGGATGAGGGGCTCCCCTTTCCCTTTTTCTATGTAGTGGTGGTTGATATCCATATTTTTGTCCTCTAAATACCATAATAACATCTGCGTATGAAAAGGCAAGCTATTCGAATGTACACAAACTTATCTGCAATAAATTTCTATTGCTTTTGCCGTAAATTCTGCACAGCCGTCACCGGCTGCCTTATTGATATTTTCAGTAAATTCCCCGCCTGCTCCATACATTTTGCCAAGTCCGGATAAAATTTCCTTAGTGCAATGATAGAAATGTGCCGTAATATAGTCCTGAAGCTTTTTCACCTGCAGCTGCACCTTCTCACTTTCCGGTGCACTTTCCATCATGCGACCAAACTCAACAAATAAATCCATAAGACCTTTCGTAATCAGGGTCTGATCTTCTTTACTCCAATTTTTACTTTTCTGCTCATATTCTTTGTATGCATCGGTATTTCCCCACTGTTCTTTTGCCTGTTTCGTATACTCCTCAATCTTCTTTGTATCAAATGCTGTAAAATCCATATTCTTCTCTCCTGTCAATTTTATTCCACGGGCAAAGGCAATTAAATTTTCCAAATGTTCCTTTTTTAAAGTCAATAATGCAATCTGTTGTTCCAAGGCCTTTTTGGCATCAAAATTCTTTTGATTGATTATCTTGTTAATATCCTTAAGTGGAAACTCCAGCTCACGAAACAGTAAAATCTGTTGCAGCCGTTCCAATGCTGTATCGTCATACAGCCGGTATCCGGCATCCGTTATGCCTGAAGGATGTAATAATCCAATCTGGTCATAATAGTGCAAAGTGCGTATACTCACTCCTGTCAGCTTGCTGACTTCATTTACTGTCATCATAAGTCTTCCTCCTTCCGTGTAATAATAGCATAAACTATAACG
>JBJFCM010000217.1:4104-6615 GCA_051888955.1 Lachnospiraceae bacterium
AAATCATACGATTTATAGTGACAAGCTGTGCCTTTCTGTGTTAAACTTAACTCGTATTGATTTAGCTACGAAAGAGGACAAGGCATATGGCATCGACCACTGGGCAGCCCTCTTCAAATCTACCACATGGGAGGAGATCAAGATGCTGGCACAGGAAAATGAAGATATCAGGGAAGCCTCCGATACGATTTATCAGCTCAGCCAGGAGGAAGAGATACGGCAGCAGTGTGAGGCCAGGGAGGACTACTACCGCAGGCAGCGCTCCATGGAAGTCTATATGCAGAGGCTGGAGAATACGATACAAGAGCAGAATGAGCAGCTTGAGGAAAAGAATGATGCCATCAGGCAGCAAGGCCGGCAGCTTGAGGAAAAAGATTTAACCATAGCTGCACTTTTGGAGGAAATTGAAAAACTAAAAAAGGATAGCCAAGCGTAGCTATCCAGTCAACTTATTCTTTTCAATTTAGGCTTGAAGAAAACAGGCCGGGAGGCCTTAAGGCAGACCACCGGAGACGTTTCGCATAAGGTAATTTGTATTTTATCAGACTCAAACGGTGAACTCGTACCATCATCCCATACCTTGTCATATTCTACACTTATCAGATATGTACCGTATGGTAACTGCAGTTGTACCTGCTTCTCAGAGGAAACCGGCACATTACATCCATCTACCAGAATTCTAAAGTACAGTGGCCACACCGGCCGCTTAATATTTACGCTTCCTCTTGCGGCGGTCATGGCCGAAAGCCGGGAAATCTTTTCTTTAAATTCCAGTTCCACCTTTACATCCGGCAGAATTGTCGGGCAATATGTCCGAAAAAGCATTTCATAGTCCACTCCCGGCTGCGGCGAAAAGGTATAGTTTACCCAGGTTATATTTTCAGTCGTCCCATCTGCCCTGTAGACCAAAAACTCTCCGAAAAGCTTAAGACGAAAGTCATTTAATACCATTTCTCTTACGGAATTCGTTACCTTATCATAAGGGATGAGTGTCTTCTTCTCAAACGTATAGGAGGCTCCTTCCTCTGCTGCCTTTAATTCTGCCTTTGAGAGGAGCTTTGTTTCCCATATCTCCAACCGGTTCTCGTAGAACATCAGCCGGTATTTGATTTCTTTTCCAAACACTTTATTCAACGCTGCCATTTCATAAACAGGTACCTGCTGTTCCATTTCTGACTCCTTTTATTTATGCATGATTTTTTGCAATAAACGCTGCAAGATAGATTCCCATACATAATCCTACGAAAACCAGATATGCCGGAATACTCCTACTAAAAAAAGAGTTCCAGTAGTTTATTTCAATATCAGACCAGGAACTGTCATGATTTTCTTCCTTATAATACACCCGGATAGTGTCCTCCTTGCTGCCGGCCGCCCCCTGCCACTGAAAGCTTCTCTTATGCAGAACCTGCAAGGTATCCCTATACTCATAAGATATTGTTTTCATGCGTGTGTTAGTATCTGCGCCGGACTGATATTCGATTTCCGTGATAACACCTTCCGCCTGTCTGGAATTCTGAAGCAGATTCTTTACCTTTTTCTTCTTTAAAAGGCCTACAATCAGAATAATCGCCAAACCAGGAGCCGTAATAATAAAAAACAGACAAATCATAAAAATCAACTCATTATCAGGCATTTTACCCGTCTCCTTAAGATGCTTCCTTAGCAGGTTGCGTCCATTTTCACTTTTCACGGCAACAGACTGCTTCTGTGTTTATTGTAGTAATACCGTATAAAACATGCTATCTCGTAAATGTAAAATCGAAGTATCTTCCGGGTAAAATGCGGCGTCCTTTTCACTTAAAGGAATGTCTTGAAGTCCTCATAATTCTTCGCCAAAAGCTCCGGCGTGTTCAGGCCATAGGGGCATTTGCTCATACATTTGTTGCAATGCAGGCAGTTTTCAATCTTCTTCATCTTTTCCTGCCACTCCGGCGTCAGATAGGATTCCTTGGGTGCACGGCGCAGCATCAGGCTCATGCGGGCACAGTTGTTGATTTCGATACCAACCGGACAGGGCATACAATAGCCGCAGCCCCTGCAAAACTCACCGGAAAGCTGTTCCTTATCCTTTTCAATCTTTGCAAGCATCTCTTCTGTCAGCACAGGCGGTTTTTCCTGATAGGAAATAAATTCATCCAGTTCATTTTCCCGCTGTACGCCCCATATAGGCGCCACATTGTCAAACTGCGCCAGGTAAGCGTAAGCGGTGGCGGAATCGGTAATCAGTCCGCCGGAAAGAGCCTTCATGGCGATAAATCCCATATTTTTCTTCTGGCATGCCTTCACAATATCCAAATCAGCCTCCGATGCAAGATAGGAAAAAGGAAACTGCAAGGTCTCATACAGACCCGATTCAATAGCCTCCTTTGCCACCGCAAGCCTGTGATTGGTAATCCCGATATGGCGGATTTTTCCCTTTTTTTTCGCTTCCAGCATAGCATCGTAGAGCCCATTTTCCTCTCCCGGCTTCGGACAGAAGGCCGGATTATGAAACTGATAGATATCTAT
>JBJFCM010000218.1:0-6606 GCA_051888955.1 Lachnospiraceae bacterium
GGTCTTGTTATTTCTCCGCAAATACATCAGAATCTCATTTTCAATACATCTGGAAGCATAGGTAGCCAGCTTAATATTTTTTTCCGGATTAAAGGTATTGATGGACTTGATAAGGCCAATGGTTCCAATGGAAATCAAATCCTCCACTCCAACACCTGTATTATCGAATTTCTTGGCGATATATACTACCAGCCTGAGATTGTGCTCTATCAAGATCGATTTGGCAGCATCCTCATACTCCGTCCCCAAATCGCTTATAATTTCATTTTCTTTTTCTGTTTCCAACGGCGGTGGCAGCACTTCCGTTCCACCTATGTAATGCACATCTCCCTGTCTTGCTCCTGTTCCCTGGCACAGCCGCAGAAAACTGTTCTCCTTCTGTATCATTTTAAATTGTATTTTCCTAACCTTTAATACCATGTTCTCAACCTCCTGTTTTCAGTATATCCATAAACTTATTTTTCCAACAATTCAGGATTTACCAGCATCCGGTATTTTTCTGTAGAAGATACTGCTCTTTCACTGACACCCACATATACATTGCGGCATACCTTACGCATTCCATCCTGCTCAATCATAATCTCAGGGACCTCATAACCTTTCATAATCCCCCGCTCACATCCTACACTCCGATAGGGTATCGCACGAAAGCCTTCCGGTGGTTCATCCTTCCACAGCCTGTCAAAAACCGCTTTTTCCACTACGGACACCGGCTTTCCGCTAATTGGTTCTTTCAAGCAGTTTCCCGTATCCACAATGGCCTGTACCGTGACCTGACAGCCATGTGTCCCGGATAATACTACCCTGCAGAGTTCTTTTTTTACGGACTTATGCCCGTCCGTACACTTTGAAAAAAGCAATAAAAATAGGCTGCCACAGGCAAGTATACCTGTTACGGACATCATATTTTTCCTGAAAACCTTCACATGGTTTATTAACAGCAAAAATCCTCCGCCCATTAAAAAACAATACAGAAACATTTTTTCGAGTATCTTGAAAAACGCTTTTACAGAACATGGTCTGAATACCAAAAGCAATATGCCTCCATTTACTAAGATTGCCGTAAACAAAGTCTTTATCACCGCATTTCCCAAAGGTATCAGAAACATCAGGCAATAGCCTGCTCCTCCCAGTGCCGCACCGATAAGCAACCTAACACGTGTGGCAGTACGGTTCAGGCTTTTATTGACCAGCAACAGCAGGTAAAGGTTCATGGTAAAATTTAAAAGGAACAGACTGTCTAAGTAAACCTCATAGTACAACGGCCCCTCTCCTTTCCTGTAGTTTTCAGCGGTGGAACCACCTGATAACTATTATAAAAGCAGGCATATAAGGAATTTGTCGTATTTATTCTATGGACTGTCGGTTTTTATAAGGCAGTTTTCGACACAAGTTAATCCGAACAAGCAGACCCGAGTCTGCAAAGCAGCTTCCCGTTCGCGCAAAAAAAAGACAACCACGAAGGTTGTCTTTTCAAAGTAGCATTATTTACTATTTATTGCCGCGTTGTAAGAAATCCGGTATCTTAAGGGATTTCGCTTCCACATTGGAGCGAATATCTGTGGGCTTCGTAATGCCGTTCAAAATAGGTTTATTCAAAGGGGTGGCACCTGCCTGCTCCTCTGTGTTGCGCTTGAAGCCGCCATCCGGCATTCCTGTCTGATAGGAAGAGGGCTGTATAAAACGGTTGCTTCCGCTGAAATTGCCGAAAGATCCCGGTTTGGTTCCCATGGTACTCTTCGTAGTCGGAGACTCTAAACCTGTAGCAATCACAGTAATCCTACAGGTATCCGGCTGAGACTCATCATACATTGCACCAAAGATAACATTCACATCATCTCCTGTCAGCTCTCTTACATAATCAGAAGCCTCAGAAGCATCGTTTAAGGTAATGTCGCCGGATACATTGATAATAACATGAGAAGCACCTGTAATCGTAGTCTCCAAAAGAGGGCTCTCCACTGCCATCTTAACTGCTTCAAGAGCCTTATCATCACCTTTACCGGTACCAATACCGATATGTGCTACACCCTTGTCCTTCATAACTGTCTGTACATCTGCAAAGTCCAGATTGATGACTGCAGGTACATTGATTAAATCTGTAATACCCTGTACTGCCTGCTGAAGCACTTCATCTGCTTTCTTAAGTGCTTCCGGCATGGTGGTACGCTTGTCCACAATTTCAAGCAGCTTATCATTGGGAATGACAATGAGGGTATCCACATTCCCCTTTATGTTCTCAATACCGGCAAGTGCATTGGCCATACGTGCCTTTGCCTCAAAACGGAAAGGCTTCGTCACAACACCTACTGTCAGAATGCCCAAATCCTTTGCAATCTTCGCAACCACCGGAGCTGCACCGGTTCCGGTTCCGCCACCCATACCACAGGTAACGAATACCATATCTGCCCCCTTCAATGCTGCTTCAATCTCTTCTGCACTTTCTTCTGCAGCCTTCTGCCCTACTTCAGGCTTTGCACCGGCACCCAGTCCCTTCGTCAGCTTTTCCCCAATCTGCAACAGTTTGGGAGCCTTGCAAAGCTGCAGTGCCTGCTTATCGGTATTCACACCGATAAAATCTACTCCGTCAATTTTTTCATCAACCATTCTATTTACAGCATTGTTACCTGCGCCACCTACACCGACCACGATGATTTTAGCAGCAGATTCAGCGTCATTCGTCTTAATCTCCAGCAAGGGTATTTCCTCCTTATTTCCAAATAAAATCCATATAGAATATCATATAATCATTTTAACAATTAATCAACACATTTTTTCAATTCTTTCAAGGTTTTTTGTTTTAATCAGGTTTAAAGATGGGTTTGAAATTTGCATCCCCGTCATAATTCTGCAGATTCAGGATACCACTCTTTCCCTCAAGCTCCGGAAGCAGACTTTGCAGCAGCCCCATTTTCTCGTCCAGCAGTTCATCAGCCCCAAAAGCTACCTTCACGTCACCAAAGAAAAGCGTCATCTCCTTTCCTGAGTTAAAATAAATCCGATCCGCCGACAATTCATATTTTTTTAAGGTTTTGGTAACTGCCAGAATCCTGTTGAAAATATCGGTGTCTTCTACCGGTAACGGCTTTCCGACAACCACATGATCAAAGCTAAGCCCCGTTATCTGCGGCACTCCTGCTGTTTTAATACTGGAGCTTTCCACCACGGTACCCTCCTTATCAAAATACATGTACCTGCCCAGATATTCCACATAACCGGCCAAAGTCTTTTCATATACTTTAATCTTTACAGTATCCGGCGACAATACCTCTACACTCATAGAAGCAATAAAGGGAATATCCGTAATCTGCTTGTCCGCATATACTAAGGACAGGTAGAGGGAATTACCGGAAAGAGGTCCTTCCATTACCATATCCTGTATTTCCTCTTTTGTATAGTGGACATTTCCCTCCACGTAAACAGTCTTCACAGTATGTGTCAGCAGGAAATAGTATACTCCTCCCAATGCTGCGGCTACAACCGTCAACAAAAGAAGTATCCATATGCTTTTTTTCTTTTTTCTTCTTTTTTTTCCTGTTCTATACACTGTAAATACGCACTCCTAACTCTCTTAAATCCCTGCATATATTCTCATATCCACGTGCAATATAATGGCAACCATCGATAATGGTCTCCCCCTTGGCAGCGGCCCCTGCAATTACCAGGGCTGCTCCTCCCCGAAGTTCTTCGGCTGATACCGTAAAACCATGCAGGCTTTCCACCCCCTCCACACATACATGTTTAAAGTCCATCTGCGTTACATTTGCTCCCATTGCCTGTAGATGCGGTACCGTATGAAACCTGTTTTCAAAGATATTCTCTTCCACTACACATCTGCCTTCTGCCAGAGCCAGCACAGATAAAAAAGGGGATTGCATATCCGTGGGAAAGCCGGGATAAGGACCTGTAGAGAGCTTTTCAGGTGCTTTCATTTTATCATGCCTTTGCACATAAAGGCCTTCTTCCGTCTTCTGACAAAGTGCTCCCATCCTGTCCGCACAATCTATCACTGCCTGCATCTGGTCTGCCGGAGCCTCTTTTAACAGCACTTCGCCACCTGCCGCCATGCAGGCACACAGATAAGTACCTGCCACGATTCTGTCACCGGGAATCCGAAACTCTGCTCCCGTAAGCTGCTTCACTCCATGTATCCTGACCGTAGAACTGCCGCCTCCAGTAATATCTGCCCCACATGCCCTAAGGAAATCACAGAGTGTTTCTACTTCAGGTTCCCTGGCCGCTCCCCTTATCATCGTAATCCCCTCAGCTTTTACGGCTGCAAGCAGGAGATTTTCCGTAACACCTACACTGGGAATTGGCAGAGTGATATCTGCCCCCTTTAATCCACTTGTTTTTGCATACAATCCATGGGACTTCTCCTCAAACTGTACGTTCATCTCCTTTAAAGTTTCCATGTGTAGATCAATGGGGCGCCTTCCTATTACGCATCCGCCCGGGTATTCTACCCTGCATTCGCCGGTTTTTCCAAGCATTGCGCCTAAAAGAATAATGGAAGAGCGCATGCCTCTCACTGCCTCCTCCGGCATCCTGTTTAACGCATGCAGAATATCCACATTTTCAGCGCTTATTCTGAGCCTTTCTTTGTCCCTTATCACCATGCATCCAAGACTTTCCAGTAACGTCTGCATATGATATACATCCAGCAGTCTGGGACAATTTTCAATAACACTGGTACCCTCTGTCAAAAGAGTTGCTGCCAGTACAGGCAGCACTGCATTTTTAGAACCCTGTATTCTGACCTGCCCCTGTAAGGCTATTCCACCGTGGATATAAATAGATTCCAAATTGCTCCTCCAGCATTCGAAGACCTGTTATCCTATTATATTCCAAGTGTGGAAAGATGTTCTTCCCTATACCTCCTTAAGCTGAATTTGTTTCGCTACATTTAGCACCAGACCAATTTCAGCAAGCTGGAATAGAACAGCAGTACCACCATAACTGATAAAAGGAAGGGAAATACCGGTATTGGGAATGGTAGCGGTAACAACGGCAATATTCAAAATAACCTGTATGGCAATATGTCCCATAACACCTACTACCAGAAGAGCGCCGAAAAGATCCGGTGCATTGTTGGCAATGACCATCAGACGCCATATCAACATCACGAACATCATAATAATGGCCACTGCCCCAAACAATCCAAGTTCCTCACAAATAATGGAAAAAATCATATCATTCTGGGCCTCGGGAATAAAACCCAGTTTCTGCATACTCTGCCCGAGTCCCTTTCCCCAGATACCGCCTGAACCGATTGCATACAGCGCCTGTAAGGTCTGATAACCGGTACCGCTTACATATTCCTCCGGATTCAGCCAGGCAAGCACACGCTCGCCACGATAGTTAAGTCCGTCTGCACTGGCCGCATTCACAATCAAAAATACAACCAAAGCTGCAGCCGCTATACCGGCCAGCCCCAAGAGAATGAATTTCTTGTAATCAGGGCTTGCCACAAATACCATCAATATGGCAATCCCCATAATAATAATGGCAGAGCTGAGGTTGGAGGTAATCTTCCATACCATAAGAACAATCGGCAGGGGCATGATCATAATTGCCAAAAACCCCTTCCAGGTTCGAATGGCCTTGCCCATTTTACAGATCATCACTGCCAGAAACAATATCATACACAGCTTGGCAATCTCTGATGGCTGTATGGAAAGTCCACCGATACGGAACCATCGCTTTGCGCCACCCGATGCATAACCAAACGGAATAATCAAAAGCAGTAATGCTGCGGAAACAATATAACCCAAGCCGTAAAATTTGGCCCAGAAATGGTAGGGAATGTTGGCTACTATCATCATGCCAATCAACCCTAAAATCATAGCTTTTAACTGCTTTACCAGATAATAGGTCGAGCTGCCATAGTCCTGCGCCGCCTCATAGGAACTTGTCGAATATAACATCACCAGACCAAACCCCATTAGAAACAGTACAATAAATAGCAGACTGTAATCGAAGAAATATTCAGATTGTCCGTGTTTTTTTCTTCTCCTTGCCACGTCATCACTCCTTCAGGTCATTTACATATTCTTTAAAAATCCTGCCCCTCTCCTCGTAATTAGGAAACATCCCCCAGCTTGCACAGGCAGGGGACAACAGTACAGCATCTCCGCGCTCTGCCGTTTCCACACACAGGTCAAAGGCTTCTCTAAAGGTATCTGCCATTTTTATATTGGTAAAGCCATGCTTTCTCGCACATTCCGCAATCTTGTCACGGGTCTGCCCCAAAAGCACCAGGCATTTTACTTTATCGCCGAAGGCTTCTATCCATTCGTCAAATTCACTGCCCTTGTCATAACCGCCTCCAATCAGAATCGTAGGTCTTGCCATTGCCCGAATTCCCTGAATAGCGGCATCCGGATTGGTTCCCTTGGAATCATTGTAATATTCCACACCGTTTTTCTCCGCTACAAATTCGATGCGGTGTTCCACCGCCTTAAACTCCTTAATCACAGCCAGTGTGGTAGCAAGCGGCACGCTTATAGCCTCCGCTATGGCAAGTGCTGCCATCACATTTTCCACATTACACTGCCCTACCAGACGCATGTCGGTATGAATGTTCATAAGCTTATGTATCTGTCC
>JBJFCM010000219.1:0-6558 GCA_051888955.1 Lachnospiraceae bacterium
GTCCTTGGGAAGAACGGCCAAATTCCCCAGGGATTCTATTGCCTTTAAATGGGCAGATGAATTGCGGGAGACGACTTTGCAGGAAATTGAATGGAGCCCCAGCAGGACGGGATTAATTAACCCGGTGGCTATTTTTGAGCCGGTGGAGCTGGAGGGCACCACAGTCAGCAGGGCATCCGTGCATAATATCAGCATTTTGCGTGGGTTGAAGCTGGGCATTGGAGACAGAATCACTGTGTATAAGGCGAACATGATTATTCCTCAGATAGCAGAGAATCTCACCGGTTCGAATAACGTGGAAATTCCCTGTACCTGCCCGGTATGTGGCGGACCAACAGAAGTGCGGTGCGTCAATGACACGGAGAGCTTATATTGCCTCAATCCGGAGTGTGCAGCCAAGAAAATCAAGGCTTTTACGCTATTTGTCAGCAGGGATGCCATGAATATTGATGGCCTATCCGAAGCAACGCTGGAAAAGTTCATCGGCAAGGGATTTATCCATGAGTTTGCGGATTTGTTTCACCTGTCGGACTACCGTGAGAAAATCGTGGAAATGGAGGGCTTTGGGGAGAAATCCTATGCCAACCTGATGGATAGTATTGAAAGGGCCAGAAAGACTACACTGCCCAAGGTAATCTACAGCCTGGGGATTGCCAATATTGGGCTGGTAAATGCCAAAATGCTGTGCCGCCATTTTGATTATAAGCTGGATGCTTTGATAAAAGCGGATGTATCCGAACTAAGTGCCATTGAAGGTGTCGGTGAAGTCATTGCGGCTGCCTTCGTGGACTATATGGGGAAAACGGAAAATCTGGAACGACTGGACAGGCTCTGTAAGGAACTGGAGATAGAGGTGCCTGTGATAGACGAAAACAGCCAGACCCTGAGCGGATTGTCATTTGTGGTAACAGGCAGCCTGAACCACTATGCCAGCCGGAATGACTTGAAAGAGGAAATAGAGAGACTGGGCGGTAAGGTGACGGGAAGTGTCACCGGTAAGACGGAATGTCTGATTAACAATGATATTTCTTCATCCTCTTCTAAAAATAAAAAGGCCAAAGAACTACAGGTGCCGATTTTATCGGAGGATGATTTTATACAAAAGTATCTAGGAGGAAACAGTAATGCCAATTAAGACACAGAGTGATTTGCCAGCAAAGGAAATATTGGAAAATGAAAATATATTCGTAATGGATGAGAACCGTGCAATGCATCAGGATATCCGCCCACTTCAGGTATGCATTTTAAATATCATGCCTATCAAGCAGGATACGGAATTACAGTTGTTGCGCGCTCTGTCCAATACGCCGCTGCAGGTGGATGTGACTTTTCTAAATGTGAAAAGCCATACATCTCTGAATACCTCAGCCAACCATTTGAACAAATTCTATACCACTATAGATGAAATCAGGAACAGAAAATTTGATGGCTTGATTATTACAGGAGCACCGGTGGAGGATATCAGCTTCGAGGAAGTGGATTACTGGGATGAAATCTGTGAGATTATGGACTGGGCAGAAGAGCATGTCACCTCTACACTGCACATCTGCTGGGGGGCCCAGGCGGGCTTCTACCATTACTATGGCATCAATAAGAGACTTCTTCCGGAAAAACTGTTTGGCGTCTACGCACATAAGGTAGCGAACCGTAAGATCCCGTTGGTAAGAGGCTTTGATGATATTTTTCTGGCTCCCCACAGCCGTCATACGGAAACACCGGCAGAGGCTATACATGCCTGCAAAGAGATTACTGTATTGGCAGAAAGCGAGGAGGCAGGCGTTTTCCTGGCGATTGCGGAAAACGGTAAGAAGATTTTTGTCAACGGCCATCCGGAATATGACCGTTATACCCTACATAATGAATACCGCAGGGATTTGGATAAGGGTCTGCCCATCCACATTCCTTACAACTATTATCCCAATGACGATCCGGAGCAGAAGCCATTGCTGCAGTGGCGTTCCCACAGCAACAATCTCTATAGCAACTGGCTCAATTACTACGTATATCAGGTAACCCCGTATAACCTTGGATGACACAGACGCAAATATCTTTGTACTGGGGACTTAAACGGAAAAAAGAAAGCAGGAGAAGAATATGAAAAAGAAAATCAGCAGACAATTAAGTAAGGTAGTAGCAGCGGTATTTTGTTTGTGCCTGCTTGCAGGCTGTGGCAAAAGCGATGAAACACAGAATTCGGAGGGGCTTCTTACCGGCAAACACCATATCAATATCAACATTCAGGATATGGGCACGATTTCCGTGGAACTGGATGCGGACAGTGCGCCCATTACCGTGACGAACTTCATCAAGCTGGCGGAAGACGGTTTCTATGATGGCTTGACCTTTCACCGCATCATAGATGGTTTTATGATGCAGGGCGGCGACCCGATTGGAAACGGCACTGGCGGTTCTGATGAGACAATCAAGGGTGAATTTTCTGCCAATGGCGTAGACAATCCCCTGTCCCATGTAAGAGGAGCTATTTCCATGGCGCGTTCCCAGAACATGGACTCAGCCAGTTCCCAGTTTTTCATTGTACATGAGGACAGCACCTTTTTGGACGGGCAGTATGCAGCATTTGGTTATGTGACGGAAGGAATGGATATCGTGGATGAAATCTGTGAAAATACGACAGGACAGGATGCCAACGGCATCGTGCCAGCGGAAAACAGGCCGGTTATCGAGAGCATTAAAGTGGTAGATTAGTTTACGAAAATGTAATGTAAAAAAGAACAGGAGGCGTAAAAGTGCAGGACAGGACTTATATGTGCATCGATCTAAAGTGCTTTTACGCCTCCGTTGAATGTGTGGAGAGGGATTTGGATCCCTTTACCACCAATTTAGTGGTGGCAGATAAGGAACGTACGGAAAAGACAATCTGTCTGGCTATTTCACCTGCCATGAAAGCGCTTGGTATCCATAACCGGTGCAGGGTATTTGAAATTCCCCGCAACGTGAAGTATATTATGGCACCGCCCCGGATGAAGCGCTATATCGAGTATTCTGCGGACATCTATGCCATCTATTTAAAGTACGTTGCAAAAGAGGATATCCACGTATATTCCATTGATGAGGCTTTCCTGGATGTGACGGATTATTTAAAGATGTATGGTATGTCGGCCAAGGAACTGGGACAGCGCATTATGGAGGATGTACTGAAAACGACAAAGATTACAGCTACCTGTGGGATAGGCACCAATCTCTATCTGGCGAAAATTGCCCTGGATATCACAGCCAAGCATGTGCCTGACCATATTGGCATGTTGGATGAAGAGTCTTACAGAAGGACTTTATGGAATCATACGCCTTTAACGGATTTCTGGCGGATTGGTGCAGGATATGTAAGACGTCTTGCCAGCGTGGGGATTTACAACATGGGGCAGATAGCGCAGGCGGATGAAAAGCTGCTGTACCGGCTGTTTGGTGTGGATGCAGAGCTGTTGATCGACCATGCCTGGGGACGTGAGACGACTACCATAGCGGATATCAAGGCTTACCGTCCTAAAGTGAATTCCCTGTCCAGTGGGCAGGTGCTTGGGTGTGATTACAGTTATGAGGATTGCAGGCTGGTTGTAAAGGAAATGGCCGATCTGCTTTGTTTGGAACTGGTGGACAAGGGGCTGGTGACAGAGTCAGTCTCCTTGTATCTTTCTTATGCAAATCGCCTGGAAAAGGAGCCGGCAAAAGGCACGATTGCTCTGAATAATGCCACAAGTTCTTCCCGTATGATTATGGCAGCCGTGGAAAAACTCTACGAGAGGATTGTAGATAAGCAGGGATACATCCATAAAGTAAATATGTCCTTTAACAATGTAGTGGATGAAACCTATATGCAATACGACCTCTTTACGGATCCGGTAGAGCTGGAGCGGGAGCGAAAAATGCAGGAGGCCATGTTACACATTAAGAAGAAATACGGCAAGAATGCTATTTTAAAGGGTATGGATCTGCAGAAGGGTGCCACGACTATGGAGCGTAACCGGCAGATAGGAGGGCATAAAAGTGGGGAATGAGGTCAGAATGGACAGAGCAGACAGAGCTAAGCAGTTTATGCCCTTTGATGCCTTGAAGGGATTTCGTGAGGCTCTGAAAGAAAAAGAGAAGGTCACTGTTCCAAAGATAGAACTGTCGGAGTATGCCCGGGATGAACTGGATCGTAAGCTGCATCAGGTAGAGAAAAATGATATCGTAACAGTAGTTTACTTTTGTGAGGGTGAATACCTGAAAATTACCGGTATGGTAGCAAGGCTGGATACCACGGCAAGAATTCTCAGAATTGTCAATACTAAAATTTCTTTCGATGATATCTATGACATACAGGGAGATAAAATTGCGGAACCATTTTTTTCGGATTAATCCAGGCTGTAGGTAACAAGATATTTGATGTACTCTACGAGAAGCCGATATTTAGGCTCCAAATTGTTCAAGGCTTTTTCATCGTAAACCAGTTCGACGGTTTTCCCATTTATGATGTAGATATCCATATATTGCTTATCTTTGATGTTGTCGGCCTTTAGCATGACCGCCTTTATATGCCGGAGATTTTCTTCGTTGATATCCGCATAGGTGATCGTGTCTGTGCCATTTGACAGGGACCACTCCTTTTTGATGGGAATAATGTTGTCAGGCTCCGTATTAAAAATTTCCGCTTTGTTGATACTGCGGACCTTGAGAAAATCAAAATCAAATATTTTCATCTCATCGGTATCGATACCCACCATATTGTAGTCTGCAGTACAGTTTGATTTCCCACCGTGTAATTCTACCAGGATTCTCATATTATGCCTTTCTGTGCAATATATTTACAGACTGAAAATCTTTTATTCTGCTGCTTCCCATTATATGCGCCTTTTCATAGGAAAGCAAACAGTTCCAATGGCAAAAAGAAAAATATATGGTATAATGTACGCAAAGGGCAGAGGCAGGCGGCTGAATACACAGATGCTATGCTTGCATGTGCATCTGTGTATTCAGACATCTGCTGAGCGAAGCGACCGAGGAAATGCGAAGCATTTTCGAGGTTCTGCCCGTAGCAAACGGAATAGAGCGAAGCGACCGAGGAAATGCGAAGCATTTTCGAGGCTCTGCCCGTTAAATAATAGAATGGAATTATAGGTAGGAAAAGGATAGATATATGCAGCAGTTAAAGGAATTGTTGAAGTTTAACGGGCAGTGGAGAAGCTATCAGAAGAGAGTACTGGATGAATCGGAGCAGTATCTGCGGGATAAGAGGATACATATCGTGGCAGCGCCCGGCTCGGGGAAGACCACCTTGGGAATTGAATTGATACGAAGGCTGAATGCTCCCTGTCTGATACTGTCTCCCAGTGTGAATATCAGGGATCAATGGCTGGCCCGTATTGAAGAGGCCTATATTCCGGAAGGAATTAGCAAAGAAGGGCTGTTGTCCAACAATATTAAGGTACCGGGAATCATTACAGCCATTACTTATCAGGCACTTCACAGTGGGATAACGAGGGCGAATGCCGGGGCAGAAAAGAAGAATGTCGGAACAGAAGATTTCAATCAGGAAGCCGGTACGGTGGACGTGGACAGCGAAAATGCAGATTATTCTGATTTTGACTTTTTTGCGACTGTACGGAAAACCGGTATCAAGACCATCTGTTTGGACGAAGCGCATCATCTGCGCAGTGAATGGTGGAAGGCATTAGAGGAGATGGTAGGGAAAATGCCGGACTGCACGGTCATATCTCTGACGGCTACACCTCCCTATGACTCTACACCCGCTCAATGGGAGCGTTATGTCGGACTGTGTGGTCCGATTGACGAGGAGATTATCGTACCGGAGCTGGTAAAGGAGGGAAGCCTTTGTCCTCATCAGGATTATGTATACTTTAACATGCCCACAAAAGAGGAAGAAGCAGCTGTTAAAAAGTTTGCCAGTGAAGCGGTGGAAAAAGCAGGCGAGCTGTTTCGGGATGATGAGCTTACAGGGATAATCAGTACCCATAAAGGGTTGGCGGCTCCCAGAGAAAGCGCGGATCTGTTTTTGAAGAATCAGGAGTATTTGTCTTCACTTCTTATTTTTCTACAGGCAAAGGGAATTGCTTTTTCTCCGGAGCTTCTGAAAATGCTGGGAACAGGAAACCGTCTGCCATCCATGAATCTGAAATGGATGGAGATATTGCTGCAAGGGTTCCTATATGAGGATACGGAAAGCTATGCCTGTACCAAGGAGTATCGGGAAAAGCTCATTGCCAGCTTAAAAGCCCATGGGCTGATACAGAAGAATACAGTATGTCTGACAGCCAATGATGCAATCAACAAGCTGCTTACTAATTCCAAGGGAAAGCTGAACAGTATTTTGGAGGTGACAAGGGCCGAGTTTGAAAATTTAAAAGGTGACCTTCGGCTTTTAATTCTGACAGATTATATCAAAAAAGAGTATATGCAGGCAGTAGGAGATTTGGACAAGAGCGTCAATGAACTGGGCGTGATTCCTATCTTTGAAAATATCCGTAGAACCTTCTCTGGGATGAAAAATGAAAAAAATACTTCTCCGACAGGAGAACGGATTACCGTAGGTGACCTGCGGAT